>JAKSMA010000042.1 GCA_024400895.1 Muribaculaceae bacterium
TGACGGCGAAGCAAAAGTGGAGAGTTGGAAATCACTTTGAAGTTGGTGCGCATAGGCTCATTGTTGCTGATGCACTTAGGGTTAGGGCACTTCACGATGTTGATGAGTGTTTCGGGAAGCGACACTTGGCGTTTAGCCACCACGTCGTAGTCCTTGATGATGTTGATTACAGCAGTGGGTGCAATGAGCGCAATGCGATTGAGTACTTCTTCGGGATACTCAATATCGGCAATCTTGATGATACCTTTTTTGCCCATTTCCGAACTGTCGAGGTTGAAACCGATGGTCACATTGTTGGTGACAGTGCGTAGGCCGAGAAGGTCGACCACTTGGAAGAGCGATTCGCTTGGAATGTGGTCGATAACTGTGCCATTGCGAAGAGCGGCAACTGCCAATTCTTTTTTATCTTTAACCATAATAGAGGGATATTTCTTTTGTTTGTTGCGATTTATTCAATACCTAAAGCACGGCAGAGGATTGCCTGGCGTGCATACAGACCATTTTTTGCTTGCTGGAAGAAGTAAGCTTTTGGGTTGTCGTCCACATCCTGGTCGATTTCGGTGATGCGGGGCAGTGGGTGAAGCACCTTCAGGTTTGGCTTGCTGTTGGCGAGCATTTCGTTGTGGAGCGTGTAGAGGCTCTTCGTGCGTTCGTATTCAAGCACGTCGGTGAATCGCTCGCCTTGCACGCGAGTCATGTAGAGAATGTCGGTTTCGTTGATTACTTCTTGAGAAAACTCAGTGGTTTCGTGATATTTTATGCCATGCTTATCGCAGAATTTTTTGTATTTATCAGGCATCTTGAGTTCGTCGCATGCCACGAAATTGAATCTTGGATTCCAGAAATGCATAGCTTCAAGCAACGAGTGCACAGTGCGTCCATATTTGAGGTCGCCCACCATGGTGATGACCTGGTTGTCGAGTGTGCCTTGAGTTTTGTAGATGCTGTAGAGGTCGAGCATGGTTTGTGATGGGTGCTGGTTTGCACCGTCGCCAGCGTTCACGATAGGCACTGGTGAAATTTCGCTGGCATATCGTGCTGCACCTTCAAGGTGGTGGCGCATCACAATCACATCGGCATAGTTGCTTACCATCATGATGGTGTCTTTCAGCGTTTCGCCTTTCGATTGGCTACTTGTTTTTGCATCGCTAAATCCGATTACTCTACCGCCAAGACGATTCACGGCTGTCTCGAAACTTAAGCGGGTGCGTGTAGAGGGCTCGAAAAAGAGGGTAGCCACCACTTTACCTTCAAGGATGCGCTGGTTAGGATTCTTTTCGAATTCTGCAGCTCTGTTGAGCAACCCCACAATTTCTTCTTTGCTGAGGTCGGAAATTGAAACCAAACTTTTTTTGTCCATAGATTAGTATATTGAGTAATTAAATTCCTTGTTTCAAAAAAAAATAGTCAATCGCGCCACATTGGCCACCGACTGACTAAAAATTTGCAAATAAAAAATAGAAACGACAATTTTGGGAGCGAAGATGATTCTCTCGCCAAGCAAAAGGTGCCTGGCACAGCTTACAATTATGCATTGCCCCACGTGTCATTTCGGAGAACAAAGTTACGTAAAATTCTTGAATATCGGGTGCGAATGTTGTGAAAATTATCTCAAAAAGTTGACAGATTTATCTTTCGCGCTATTTTATAGTGTATATTACGATAAAAAGAATTATATTTGCATCTTGAATAATAGAAAAGACAAGTATAACTCCAATAAGATATGGGATTAAGAAACATGTTTAAGAAAAGCAAAAAGGCATCAGCCAAGAGCTCAAACACAATTGTGAAAGTAATGTGGTGGTCGCTGGCTGGTTTCTTGGTTTTCTTATTTATTCTTTCGGTTCTTATTTACAACGGTGTGATTGGTTACATGCCTCCTGTTGAGGAATTGATGCACCCACGCGACCGTTTCGCTTCAGCCATCTATACTTCCGATGGTGTGGAAATGGGTAAGTTCTATCGCAGTAAAGGCAACCGCTCGTATGTAGATTTTGAGCAAATGTCACCTCACTTGAAAGACGCTCTGGTGGCCACGGAAGACGTCAGATTCGAAGAACATTCTGGTATCGACGTGAAAGCGATTTTCCGCTCAATCATTAAGCGTGTCATCATGGGGCATCAGAGCGCAGGTGGTGGTAGTACGATTACTCAGCAATTGGCAAAGCAATTGTACTCACCAGAATCAGCCAACCTTTTTGAACGTGCGCTGCAAAAGCCTATAGAATGGGCCATCGCTATCAAGATTGAACGATTCTATACCAAGGACGAAATTGTGAAGATGTACTTCAACCAATTCGACTTCCTCAACAATGCTGTGGGTATCAATAGCGCGGCATGGGTGTATTTTGGCAAGAAGCCAAAAGACCTGAATGTGCAAGAAGCAGCCACATTGGTGGGTATGTGTAAGAACCCATCCTACTACAATCCTTTCCGATTCCCAGAGCGCGTGAAGGAGAGAAGAAATGTGGTGTTCGACCAGATGTATAAGGCTGGCATGCTCACATCTGAATCGCTTGCTTCGCTCAAATCGGCACCTCTTATTCTGAGTGAGCACAAAGTGGAAACACACGAAGACGGTATAGCACCTTACTTCAGAGAAGAACTGCGCAGAATTCTGATGGCCGACGAGCCCGATCCATCAAAGTATTCAAATATCAATGCATATAATGCCGACAAATATAACTGGGACAACAATCCCGTGTATGGCTGGTGTAAGAAAAACAAGCGCAAAGATGGCCGAAACTACGACATCTACAGCGATGGTTTGAAGATTTACACCACAGTGGATTCGCGTATGCAGAAAATGGCGGAAGAAGCTGTCAACGAGCATATGGTGGAATCTCAGAAGCGCTTCTTTGCCCATGAGTGTGGTGGGAAATTTACCGACCCTTACACTCGTAATTCTGCAGAAATGTCGAAGGCTACAAAAGACAAGGTTATCGACATGGCCATTCGCTCTACCGAACGCTATCGCGCGATGAAGGCAGAGGGCAAAAGCCATGAAGAAATCATGAAGGCGTTTGATGAGCCCATGGAGATGCGCGTGTTCGACTACAATGCTCCTGACCACGAAGTTGTGCGTGTGATGTCGCCTCGCGACTCAATCATGTATATGAAGACATTCTTGCGCTGTGGTATGATAGCCATGGACCCACGCACCGGTAAGGTGAAAGCTTATGTTGGCGGTCCCGACTTCAAGCATTTCAAATATGATATGGTTTCGACCGGTACACGCCAGATTGGTTCTACTGCCAAGCCATTTGTGTTCTCTTTGGCTATGCAGAATGGTTTCCACCCATGTAGTACCGACTTTGAGAACTCTACTCGTGGCTTCGGCTCATGGAATCCAAAGGGTGGTTCACACGGCCTTGGTTTGCATCCTCAACTCCGCGATGCGCTTGCAGTGTCGAGCAACTGGATTCCACCACAAATCCTCCTTCGCCTTGGTGCTCCTGCTCTTGTGGATGCTTTGCACAACGACTTCGGTATCACCACCCAGCTTGACTCGTCTTTGACTTTGGCGCTCGGCTCTTGCGAAATCTCGTTGCTTGAAATGGCTTCGGCATATTCGGCATTTGCCAACTATGGCCAGCGTCCGTTGCCATTGATGGTGAGTCGCATTTGCGACAACCGCGGTAATGTGATTGCAGAGTTCTTCCCTAAGCAGAACCAGGCAATCAGTAAAGAATCGAGTTACCGAATGGTGGAAATGCTCCGTGGCGTTGTTACCCGTGGTACTGGTCGCCGCTTGAGTTCTTATAATTTCAAGGGCGATGTGTGTGGTAAGACGGGTACGACCAACTATAATGCCGACGCTTGGTGGGTAGGTTTCACGCCTGAAATCTTGTGTGGCGTATGGTTTGGTGGTGAAGACCGCTACATCCACTTCGCTTCCACTGGTGAAGGTCAGGGTGCTGCAGCCGCGCTTCCAATCTTCGGCAAATTCTTGCGGAAAGTGTTCGACAGCAAGGAACTGCCGTATGATGAAAATGCTCGGTTCTTCGTGCCGGCCGACTTCAAGATGTGTGAAGACAAGATTTATGACAATGAAGGCGGCGTAATCTACGAACGCTCTGGTGGTGGCGACGATGATGACGCGCCTTTGCCCGAATCTGCCACAGCGGCAGAGGACCAATCAACGGTCGACGACATGTTCAATTAAGCAAATGATCCATTTTGGGGTGGAAGCATCTGTTTCCACCTTTTTTTGAATAGAGAATTAAAATGAGTCCCGAAGGCGTGATGCTTTCGGGACTCTGTTTTATATGGGTTGGGAAGCTTTTGTGACTTCCGGTCAGTTTTCTTTTGCGCTCAAGGCTATTATGAGAGGCCGGTGATGTTGCCGTCGTCGTCGAGCTTGATGTTCATTGCTTGTGGCACTTTTGGAAGGCCAGGCATGCGGAGAATAGTGCCGGCAATTACCACAATCATTTCTGCACCAGTGTTGATGACGATGTCGCGCACTTCAAATGGAAAACCTTCGGTAGGACCATATGCCGAAGCATCGGTAGAGAAACTGTACTGCGTTTTTGCAATGCAGATAGGGAAGTGCTCGATGCCGAGGTCTTTAATGCGTTTAATGGACTTCTGTGCTGACTTAGAGAAAATCACGCTGCCAGCCCCATAAGTGCCCATAGCCACTGCTTTCACCTTGTCTTCGATAGAGTCTTCGTCGGCGTATGCGAATTGGAGCGGCTTGGATGGATTGTTCTCAACAGTGTTGGCCACGAGTGCAGCAAGTTCCTTTGCGCCTTCACCACCGTCGGTGAAAGCAAGATTCACAGCAAACCCGATGCCAAGTTCCTTTTCGCAGTGCTGACGCAGTGCTTCAATTTCTTCGTCGGTGTCGCCTGCAAACTTGTTGAAGGCGATAACCACTGTTTGGCCGAACGATTGAAGGTTTTTCACATGCTTGTCAAGATTCCAATAGCCCTTCTTGAGACCTTCAAGATTTGGCTCCTTGATGGCTGCGTATGGCACTCCACCATGCATCTTAAGTGCCTGGGCTGTAACCACGAGCACTGTGGCATCGGGTTGCAGGCCTGTTTTGCGGCATTTGATATCATAGAACTTTTCAGCGCCGAGGTCTGCGCCGAAACCAGCCTCTGTAATCACATAGTCGCTGAGAGTGAGCGCTGTTTCGGTAGCAATCACAGAATTACATCCGTGGGCGATGTTGGCGAATGGACCGCAATGAACGAATGCAGGGGTGCCTTCGGTGGTCTGTACCAAGTTGGGGTTGAAGGCATCTTTCAGCAACACTACGATAGCTCCAGCCACGCCAAGGTTCTTTACATAGAAAGGCTTGTCGTCGGCAGTGATACCGAGCAAAATGTTCTCGATGCGGCGTTGCAAATCGTCGATGCTTGTCGCCAAGCACATGATGGCCATAATTTCTGATGCAGGCGTGATATCGAAACCTGATTGTGAAATCGGGCCGTTGGTGACGGCGCCAATGCCAGTAACCACCTCGCGGAGGCAGCGGTCGTTCACATCAAGCACGCGTTTCCACAGTTTTTGCTTCAGGCTGAATCCGGATGCAGAATGCTGGTAAATGTAATTGTCGAGCAAGGCGGCAATCATATTGTGAGCACAAGTGATGGCATGGAAGTCGCCGGTGAAATGGAGGTTGATTTTCTCCATTGGGAGCACTTGTGAGTAGCCACCACCAGCAGCACCGCCCTTCATGCCGAAGCAAGGACCGAGAGAAGGCTCGCGCAATGCAACAACAGCTTGCTTGCCTATTTTGTTTAGTCCGAGGGTTAGACCGACAGACACTGTGGTTTTTCCATTGCCGGCCTTTGTGGGGCTGATGGCTGTCACGAGCACCAAATGGTGGTTCTTGAATTTTGATTCGTCAACGATGGTTGCAGGCACCTTCGCCATGTAATGGCCATAGTGTTCGAGTTGTTCTTCACCGATGGCTAAATCATGAGCCACACTGCTAATTTTTCGAAGTTCAGTACTTCTTGCGATTTCAATGTCGGAGAGCATAGAAATTGTATGTTAGAATGTTAGTATAGTGGTGCTTTGTGTATTCCCTAAATGTGGGAGTAAGCCCAAATTATTTTCTTTACAAATTTACTGAAAAAAGGCGACATGAGCAAATGTAACCTGTGCGACGGGTTTACATGGGGTCGACATCGTAATAGAGAATAGTGCTTTTCATACGGCTGTCGGCTGCCACCATCTGTTCGTAGATGTTGCGGAGAATCACCTTCACCTTAGCCATAGATGCTGCATTTTCAAATTTGAGCATCACTTGGCGTATGTGCAGATTTTGCACGCGTGCTACCATTGGAGGTTCTGGACCGAATACACGGTTGCCAAACACCTGGCGGAGCATATTGCTATAGCGCACACTCACTTCGGTGAGCGTGTTGTCGTCGCGGTGCTTCAAATACACGTTCACGATGCGTGTGAACGGGGGAAATCCAAAATTCCTGCGCTCTTCCAACTCGTATTGGTAGAATCCTTTGTAGTCGTGCTTTTTCACGAAATCGATGATGGGGTGGGTGGGTTGAGTGGTCTGAATCAGCACTGTGCCTTGCTTATGGGCGCGGCCGGCACGACCAGCCACTTGCTCCATCATGTTGAAAGCCCGCTCGCTGGAGCGGAAATCGGGGAAACTAATCATAGAGTCGGCATTCAGGATGCCCACGATGCTCACCCCATCGAAGTCAAGTCCTTTGGTCACCATTTGGGTGCCAACAAGAATGTTGGTCTTGTGGGCTGAAAATTCGTCGATGATGCGGTCGTAGCTATTTTTGTTGCGTGTGGTGTCGAGGTCCATGCGCGAAATCTTTTCTTCGGGGAACACGGCTTCCACTTCATCTTCAATGCGCTCAGTGCCGTAACCCACGATTTCAAGGCCGGGTAGGCCGCAGGCTGGGCACAGGCTTGGCATGGTGAGTGTGTAGCCGCAATAGTGACAACTCAAGGTGCGTATGTGCTTGTGATAGGTGAGCGACACATCACAGTTCTCACAAGTCGGAATCCATCCACATTCTTTGCAGGAGATGTATGGAGAATAGCCTCGGCGATTTTGGAATAGAATTACCTGCTCCTTGTTTTGGAGCGCTTGTCGGCAATCTTTAATCAATTCAAGCGTGAACAGACCTTTTGTTTCACGTTTCTTTCGTGCCAGTTTGGTGTCGACCACCTTCACTTGAGGCATCTGTATGCCTTCGTAGCGAGTGAGAAGTTCTACAAATCCATAGTCGCCTTTTTGTGCACGATAATAGACCTCGATGGCGGGCGTTCCCGAGCCCAACAGTGTTTTCGCTCCGTGCATTGAAGCGAGTACCATAGCAGCGTTTCTGCCGTTGTAGCGTGGGGCTGGGTCTTGTTGCTTATAACTGGTGTCGTGCTCCTCATCTACCACGATAAGTCCTAAATTACTGTAAGGTAGGAATATGCTTGAACGAACACCAATCACCACACATGGATCGGAACTGTTGAGGAGGCGTTTCCAAATGTCTACGCGTTCGTTGTCGCTGAATTTTGAGTGATAGATGAGCAGTTTGTCGCCAAACACTTTTTTGAGTCGGCGTGTGAGTTGTGTGGTCAGTGCAATTTCAGGCACCAAGTAGAGTGCTTGTTTGCCTTCCTGAAGAGCATCCTTAATGAGATGCATATATATAGAAGTCTTGCCACTTGAAGTGACTCCATGTAGCAGGGTAATGGGCTTTTCTTTAAAGCATTGGTGTATTTCGCGGTACGCGCGTTGCTGTTCTTCAGTGAGTGTAGGAGGGGCGATGAGGTCGGAACCTAAATCGGCGAAGCGGTTCACTTCGCGTTTATAGACATCAAACACACCGCGTTGGCGCGCAGCTGCAAGCACAGGCTGTGTGATGCCAGAGCGCTTCAGCAGTTCCTCCTTTGTTACCTCTTTCAAGGGTTTGCTTTTCTGAAGCCATCCCGAGAGGTCGAGATAGGCCAAAAGAAGCGCCTCTTGTTTCTTCGCCCTCTTCACTTCATCGAAAATGCGGTGCAGGGATTCGTCGTCGTTACGGTCGATAGTAAGACGCACACAACTCTCCGTCTTTGCACGATAGTTGTCGACCACGCGTTCAGCTACATGAATGGCACCTAATTCAAGGAGTTTGTTGACAATGGATTCTACATTCTTGAATTCTGTGAGGCGGGTGATTTCGTTCACTTGCATACGCCCGCGTTGCGAAGTGTAGTCGAGCACAGTGCGCATTCTGTCGGTGAGTTCGCCAGGTGTACTTTCTTCGTAGTCGGGGTTAACGCTGATATACGTTTCGCTTTCCACCTTCAGCCCGCTGGGCAATGCTGCCTTGTAGACTTCGCCCATAGTGCAGAGGTAGTAATCCGAAATCCATTGCCAGAATTTCAGTTGAGGGTGACGCAAGATGGGATTAGGGTCAATCATGGAGATTATCTCCTTCACTTGGTAGCCCTTTGGCTCTTGGTTGTGCATCAAAATCACGATAGCCGTGTAAATCTTCTTTCGCCCGAAAGGAACGAGCACGCGGCAACCTATTTGCAGCAACGGTTGCATATCGTCGGGAATGCGATATGTGTAGGAGCCTTTTATGGCAAGTGGAAGAAGTAATTCGGCAAACTGAGCCATATATGTTGATTAATAGTTATTGTAAATTTCGTGTTCTTTTTTAGCTGTAGCCAACCATGAGCAGTCGGGTGGGAGAGTTTGTTCGATGCTCCCACAAAGCATCTCCACAGCGCGATTGCTGAATTTCTCCACAAACTCACTGTCGGCCAGGTCGACCACGTTGTCTTGGCCAATGGCCGATGCAATGCCCATCACGTCGCTGCCCACAGCATTGGCACCGCAAGAGAGTGCCTCAATGGTAATAAGGGGCATGGCTTCAAGAATGCTGGGCAGCACAAGCACATCAGTGCAGTTGAGATATTCGGGCATTGAAGTTGGGGGCTGGTTGCCCCAGAACTTGCAATCCACACCACAGGCTTTTATGGCGGCCTTCACTTTGTTTTTCAGTGTTCCCTCTCCGAACGCCCAGAATTGCACCTCGCCTTCATATTTTTCCTTGATGGCTTTGAAGATGTCGGGGAGCAGGAGCACATTCTTCTCTTGGGCAAAGCGAGCTGCAAAAGTCACCACCTTCTTTCCGTTTACGCCATGCTTCTCCCGTAACGAGGCGCGCTCCTCGTCGCTGTAGCGCACAAAAGTGTCGGCTGCGCCATTCAAGAGCACTTGGTATTTGATGTCGGTAGCGAATAGTTTTGAAGCGTATTCAGCCAAACGTTGGGTGACAAAGAAATTGCAATCAGCCTTGTTGATGAGATTCTGCGTCAGTTTCTTCACCATTTTGTCGTGAACAGGTGCGGTATAGATGCTTGCACCGTGCCAAGTGACAAAGAAAGGTATGTGGAACTTTTTAGAAGCGCTCCACGCCACATGCGCAGGGAGCATGTCGTGTGCAGTGACAATATCGTAGTCCTTCAGCTGGTCGGCAAGGCGGTTGAGCTTGCTAAGCAGTTTCAAAGGTTTGCTTCCAAGTGTTCGGTGCAGCACTGCGTCCACGAAGTCGCGGCTAACCCACCACATATTTATGGTTTCGCCATCTTCTACAATGGTGGCGGGGCCTTTTGCCACAGAGCGGCTGTCGCGGAATTTTCGGGTCAGCCACTTGTCGTAGACCTGAATCATAAAAATGTCGATTTGAAAATCGGAGACGCCACGAAGATACTTAACGCGGTTGACTACCGCATTAAACACGCCATAGCGCTGGTCGATATTTCCTTCGAAAATTACCGCTATTTTTTTCATTTTTCTGGTCGTAGTGTGGCTTTTCCGCCTAACTTAGCAAAGTTACTCTTTTTTTTGCGTTGCTACAATATGTGTTGATTCTTTTTCGTCAATAATCCTGTGGGTGTCCACGAGACAACAAGTAGGTTGAAAAGGATAAAAGGTGAAAATGAGAGAAGGAAAGTGATACTGCCGATTCACATAAAACACCAGAAACACCAGAAACACATGAAACACTCCGAAATGGACCAAAAAACACCCGATTTTTGGTCAAAAAGCGAAATAAGCACCTTGCTGTTTCACTTGGGTAGGTTCTTCAATATAACAATGAACTCACCCGCGAAAGTAATAAATCTTGCCACCATCGCCAATGACAATTTGGTTTCTTGGGCTCGCAAAAACATATCACGAATTTAACGTCATCGGCTTGCCGCTTCGCTTGCGAAGAATTAATCTAATTGAACAAAAAAACAAATCCCGCAAAATTTCGGCTGAGCAGTCTTTTTGTTTTGTATGACGCCGAAATTATTTTAATTTTGCATTGTCAACCAAAATACGTAATGGTTATGAAGCTGAAAATCGAGCAAGACGAATTGTATTTTGAATATCGCGGATGTTCATATAAATTATCTTCTCACCCATACGACCCTTGCCTTTACATTATGAAGGATGAGCAAATATTTCGTGCTATACGTATGGCTTTTGAAGTCAGTGAGCTGATTGAGGCGTTCAGTGTAGGAGGAACAGTGCATTCTGTTGTGAAAGATGCAAAAGAGCATGATGAAGAAAGTTTCTGTCGGGTATTGGCTGCAGTCATTGACAGCAACCGATTCGAATGTGACTTTCCTTATGCAGAGTCAATTGTGAAATAAACTTATTATATATTCAATTCAACAAGGTTCCAGGAGAGGCCCCTGTATTTTGGGTGACGGAAGGATGGGGGGCATAAAAAAAAGACCGAACATTGCTGTTCAGTCTTCATCTTGGTGGCGGGAGGCGGACTCGAACCACCGACCTTTGGGTTATGAGCCCAACGAGCTACCACTGCTCCATCCCGCGATTTGCGTTGCAAAAGTACTGCTATTTTTTATACTGACAAAATATTTGCGTGGAAAAGTATGTTTTATAGCAATGTTTTAACATAAATTTACAATACAACCCGCCAATTCCTGCAATTTTCAATAAAAAAGTCGGAAAACCGCTTCTGCGCTTCCGACTTTTGGTCACTCCGAAATATCGTGGAGTTTGCCGATATTATTTGTTTTGTTGAATGAGATTGATAATAGTTGTAATATCGCTCACATCTTGCTCACCATCGGCGTTGATGTCGCAAATTTGGTTGTAATTAGAGGATGGAGCAATAATCCTATCGATGGCATTTGTGATATCTGATGTGTTCACTTCTCCATCGCCATTGAGGTCGCCTAATTTCACGATAGGGTAGTCCTTCCATTGGGCATTTGTTTTGTATGCTTCGTAGAATGCTGGTGCGACGCCTACTTTTTTGAGTCGCCATCCGAAGTCTACGTCAACCAGAAGGGGAGGTTGGCCCATCATAAACATGGTTTCAATCTTATTAGACCAGCAACTGAGCGTATCGACACTTGCTGGCACCACAAAAGGCTTGCTGTAGTAATGGCTGTCTTTTTGCCAGTCTTGTTCGTAGTCCACAATAGTGATTTCGTCATCTATTGTTTTGATGGTGTTGGGCATGTATATATTGCTGATGTTTCCAATGAGTCCTAATAGCGCGGTCACGGTGTAGGTTTTCCCTTCATGTGTAATCTTTTCAGGCACAATGAAGTCGCCCTCTATAAAATATGTGCCAGCTTCGCCATAGTGATGTCCGCCAACGATGCCCACTGTAGTGTCGCTGGTGATATAGTATTGATGTTCGTTTATATAGATGTCGGGATACCTATTGAAATCAAAAGCGTAGGCTGATAGCACGCCCATTAAGATAGCGATAGAAAAGATTGCTGTTCGTTTCATAATGTTTTTTTCCTGATGTTTGATTTTGAATAATAACGATTTGTGCGCCGCAGATATTGTGCCTCCTCCCCAAAAAATCCTTCACTCATTTGGCGCGATTCGTTGAAGAAACTTCCCCCTCGAAACCTCGAAATATGAAAAGAAGGAAAAAAGGGCTGTGCCGCATGAACTGGCACAGCCCTCATTATGTGTTTGACAGGATGCCCAGCGGATTATTTACCGCAAGCACAGCCTTTCTTAGCGATTTCCTTGAAGAAGTCGTTGCCCTTATCGTCCACGAGGATGAATGCAGGGAAGTCTTCAACGGTGATTTTCCAGATAGCTTCCATACCGAGTTCTGGATATTCCACGCATTCGATGCTCTTGATGCTGCTTTGTGAAAGCACTGCAGCCACACCACCGATAGTGCCGAGGTAGAAACCACCATGCTTTTGGCAAGCGTCGGTCACTTCTTGGCCACGGTTACCCTTAGCAATCATCACGAGTGAAGCACCATTGTCTTGGAATTCGTCAACGTATGGGTCCATGCGGTTGGCTGTGGTTGGGCCCATAGAGCCACAAGGATAGCCTTCTGGAGTCTTGGCAGGACCAGCGTAAAGAATTGGGTGATCCTTGAAGTATTGAGGCATGCCTTCGCCAGCGTCGAGGCGAGCTTTAAGCTTAGCGTGAGCGATGTCACGAGCCACGATGATAGTACCCTTAAGGCTAACGCGAGTGCTAACAGGATATTTTGTGAGTTCGGCGCGTACGGCATCGATACCCTTGTCGAGGTCGATTTCTACACCAGTAGTGCCTTCACCTGGGTTGCGGAGTTCTTCAGGAATGAGTTCAGTTGGATTTTCATCCATCTTTTCAAGCCAGATACCGTCTTTGTTGATTTTCGCCTTGATGTTGCGGTCGGCAGAGCAGCTCACACCCATACCGATAGGGCAAGAAGCACCGTGGCGAGGCAAACGAAT
>JAKSMA010000043.1 GCA_024400895.1 Muribaculaceae bacterium
ATAACTGTCAGAAAATGAGTCCATGACAATTTCGTCACCAGTGGTGACACAATTTTCCAATCCGGAAATTGTTGTGCAAATTGCATCATTCTGCGTACAGTTCTTTCCTCAAACCCCTTGTGTCCATAGATATTCTGTAATTGTCGTGACACTGTCGCGACAATCTGCTTTCCATATTCAGCACGTTCATTACCAAGCACATCACGGTTGATTCGTTCGCCAATATGCCAGTACATCATGGTAAGTTCATAGTTGGCAGTAGAAGCCACATGGATTCGCGCTTCGTCAATGATTTGGCGAAGGTCAGACATCAAATTTCCGACTACTACATCCGTTGGTAAAATATCGGTTGATGTTATTGGTTTTATCTCGTTTGCCATGACTTACTTCGTGTTAAGGATTTCCCATTCTTTCATTATCTCACTCATAAGCACATTGGCTTCAGCGTTTAGCTGTGAAAGTTCTGAATGAATCTCAATCATGCGCTCGTGGAAGTCAACACCATCGTCTTCGACTTCAGCTACACCTACGTAGGCACCAGGCGTAAGGCTATAGTTCTTCTCGCTAATTTCGTCGATGGTTGCTATTTTACAAAGACCAAGTACATCCTGGTATTCGCCATCAAGTCCGAACTTAGATGTAAGCCATATTGCTTCATTAACCATATCTTTGGTTTCAAGAGTAAGTGCAAGCTCTGCCTCATTGGATGCAATAACAGCCTTTATCTCGTCTTTATCCTTTTTCCCTTTTGTCTTTTTTAGCGTAGCTTGTTGTTCTTTGATGTAGCCTTTGTACATAGCCTCTTCACCATTAAGAACTTCAAGAGCTTTTTCAAAAGACATATTATCTTGATGCCGATAAGCATTGTCATGTCTATCAACGTGTTCACCAAGAGCCCTCCAGTATTCACTGATAAGAGACTTGTACTTCTCCTTTTCCCCGCGATAGAGATGCACGATTGCTTGCAAGTTTTTCAACTGCCATTCTGACCATTCGTTAAGTGTGCGGTCAACAACGGTATAGTAGTTGCGAGCATCTATGAATAATACACGATTCTTGTTTTCAAGACGTTTCGCCTTGTCGAAGAACCACAGTGAGCAAGGAAGCGAGAGAGTATAGAAGAAGTTGTTGCCCACAGAGACCATAACATCTACATCACCCGTCAGCACGAGCTTCTCACGGATGTCACGATCCTTGTTGGCACTATCCGTTGCCGACGATGCCATGACGAATCCTGCACGACCATGTTCATTGAGGTATGCATAGAAATAGGAAATCCAGAGGTAGTTGGCATTACCAATCTCCTTTGTCTTGGCATTAACACCAGGCAAACCGAATGGCAGACGACCAGCAGCAGAGGCAGACTCCGACTTCACCTTATCAACATTGAAAGGAGGGTTTGCCATCACATAGTCGCACTTACCTGCAAGGTTGTGAGCATCGTGATAGAAAGTGTTTGCTTCGTCACCACTGACGATACGACCATTCAAACCATGAACTGCCATGTTCATCAGGCAGAGCTGAGCATTATATTCAACCTTCTCCTGGCCAAAGAATGTCATCTGAGTATTGGCATTCATGCCTCCTGCATTTACAAAGTCGCCTGTTTGAACGAACATACCTCCCGAGCCACAAGCTGGATCAAGCATCACACCTTGTTCTGGTTCCAGTACATTGACAAGCATCTTAACCAATGACTTTGGAGTGAAGAACACTCCGTCGTCAGATGCTACAGCCTTGGCAAACTTACTGAGGAAGTATTCATAGATACGACCAATTACATCGCCACCGATTTCGTCCAGCGTTTTATTGTTGAAGATGCGAAGCAACTCACGCAGCAGTTCATCACTGAACATGGTGTATGACTTAGGCAGAATACCTGTCAACTGTTCGCTTTGTTCCTCAACAAGCGACATTGCATGATTAACAGCTTCGCCTAAAGGCTGGTCATCTGAGAGATTCACCAGATAGTCAAACTGAGCCTCACGAGGAAGGAAAAGAGCACTTTTTGCTGCAAAGTCACTTGGCTCAACTGGCATCACACGACCACCGCGACTTGGGCGATTTTTCAACAATTCAGCTTCAACCATCTTGAAACGGCTGTATGCATATCTTAAAAACAGCAATGCCAATACAGGCATACAGTATTGGCTCGATGTAAGTTTACTACCTGCACGAAGCAAGTCTGCAGACTCCCAAAGGTCAGCTTCAAGTTTACGGATGTTTATTTTGTACGCCATGATTATTCCTGTTCACGGATTTATGCGATTCAAATTTTTATTTGCCATTCCTTATTTATTTTATTTATGGTGTAAATATACTAAAAATTATTCAAAGTCAATCGTGAATGTTAAATATTATTCTACATTATGGCATTATTTTCATTTTTATTGTTTGATAGTCAACAAGTCGATGAATTCGCGGGTCAATATGGCAATTGGGGAATGGGGGAAGGGTGAGTTATTCCTTGGGGAAAATCAGATTTCCCCAAGGTAACTCTATTGTCGTTTTACTATCTCGGTCTTGGATGAATCTTGCCGAGCTCATTCTCACTGGGCGAGAATGAGGGAATGTTGACAAGATTCGCTGTTCGCGGCGCCAGCTTCGCTGACACACCGCTACTCATCTTGCCGAGCTCATTCTCACTGGGCGAGAATGAGGTTGATGAGGGCGGTGACGTCGCTCACGTTGATAGTGCCGTCGGCGTTGATGTCGCACACTGCGTCTGAGTAGTCGGCAGTGCCGAGAATCTTGTTGATGAGGGCAGTGACATCGCTCACGTTCACTTCGCCGTCGCCGTTCACATCACCAGTGATGACCGCATTTTTACGATAGTGGGCATAGAAAGCCTTGATGTCGATGGTTTGGGCTCCTGCGGTGGCTGTGGTTTTGTTGGGCACGAAGCGTATTTCCTGTATGTTGATAGGGTAGGTGTTGAGGCTGTTGATACCACCAATTTGGTCCATGTCCACCTTGATGGTGTATTCTTTTCCTGCCTCAAAGCCGCTGTTTCCTTCAAATTTCTGATAGTTGGCAGAGGTGATGTTGAGGTTGCGTACATCAATTTGGATGTAGTCGAGAGGTTCGGAACTGACAAAGGTAAGTCCGATTTCATCAGGCAGGCTATAGAAAGTGACATCTTTCAGGAGTTTTACATAAGGAGCGCGAGTGGAGCTGTAGGTGTAGTTCACCAAGCCGTTTTCGCTGACAGAAAGATTGCTTGCGCCCGAGCCTTTGAGTGTCCATCCGTCCCACGCCTGATTGAGATAGGCTTCGGGTGAAATTTCAACCGACACTGAATCGGTGTCGAGAAACTCGCCGATTTTGCAGGTGATGAGCGTTTTGCCGTTTTTCAAACCGCGTATTTTGCCGTTTTCCACCACAGCGATGGTTGGGTCTTCAACGGTCCACTCCAGGTTTTCCGCATTGTAGTAGTAGGTTTGGGCATTCACGGTGGCTGTCACTTCGAGAGGCCAAGTCTGGTCGTCGACAGTGATGACAGGCTTGAGTGAAATGGCAGGCTGGGCATACATGGTGGTGATGTCAAGTGTTGCAGTGATGCCGTTATAGTTTGCTGTGAGTGTACTGGTGAGTACATTTCCGCTCACTGTGAGGTCTTGACCATTAGCGGTTCCGAGCGCAGCGTCGCACGAAAGTGTGAATCCTTGAAGGTCTTCATTGATTACATCGCCATATTTGTTGTAGGCAATGATTTGTGGCTTGTAAGATGAGTAAATGGGGAGGCGAAGCGCAGCATCGGCGAATTGGATAGAAGCTACTTCGTCGTCGGCAGGAGCGATTGACTCAAGCAGCCAACCAGTGGCCACAGCACGAGGGGTGCCTTCGGTAGTTTTGTTGATAATAGCACCGTTTACCAGCATTTCAGCCGAGCCACCGGCGTCGAAGTTCACCACTTCGGAAATGTCGGGGTAAAGGCTCTTGAGGATTTGGCACATCGCTTCGGTTGTACATCCTAACGAAAGGCCATATTTTGGGCTTTGTGACTTGTCGATAACAATCATGTAGAGTTTTTTGCCGTCGAAACTGCAGCCGTAGCCAGTGCGTGAATACACTTGCGAATTGTAGGTCTCGTCGTAGTTGCGGCCAGTGAGTTCGCCATTGTGCATCACAGGAGCATTTCCCTCCACAAGGTTTTCAATCCAAGGCGAAATCTTCTGCTTGTCGGGCTCGTTGGTGGTCCAGCCTTGGTTAACAACGATTACATCGCCTTCCTGATGCACACGCATGGCGGTTTTCATTGAGCCTGTGGCAGTGATGCAAGCATCGTAGCTGCCCAACGTCTGACGGTCGGCATCCTTCACGATTTTCTTGATGATGAAGGTCATAGGCTTATTCACAGCCCAGCCGTTGCCTGCTACAAATTCAAGGTAATAGTTGTCGGCATTGTTGGTGCCTTTTGTGCTGTTGGCAGTCCAGTTGGTTTCAAATTCGCGTGTGCGTCCGAAAAATTCATTCCAGAGGCAAAGTTCGTTTGCCAAATTACGCTTATTGATTTTATTCATCGCCAAAGGGGCAGAAAGACGGTCGCTTCCGACGGTTGCCGCCCAGGTGAAGTGTCCGAAAATAAGGTTTTTATCGTGGTCGATAGCCGAGATGGCTGTGCGCGACGGACCTCCATCCCAAGTGTCGTTCACATTGTTGGTGTTCACCACCACAGTGTCGTTGCGCACAACGCCTCCAAGAGGAGAGCCAAGCATGTATTCGCTTTGTGCACCCTGGTTGGCCACACACCAGAAGTTGGCATTACATCCCGCCAACACACGCTTCGATGCGGTAGTTTGGCGTTTGGCAGCGTTGACCAGCGCTTCCGTCTTTCCGAGCTGATTTTGCCCTTGAGTGGTTTCTACGCGGTTGTATGGATTGTTCATGTCCGCTTCAAGTAGATATACATTCAGTGGAAAATCGGGGATACGGATAATGGTGTTGACGATACCTGGGCCAATTTGACGGCGGAAAAGTGTGTCGGCAGCGTATTGTTTATTGCCGATGGTGATAACTGCCATTGCCGAGGTGGTGCAAATGGCAGCCAAAGTCAAAACGAGTAATAATTTTCTCATTAGTGATGTCGGTTAAATGTTGGATAATTAATTAGCACCTCAAAAATAACTAATTATTAGCAAAAAAACACTATTTTTGTGCCGAAAAATTAAATTAAGAATAAAATGAAGAAATTATTATTGCTCGGTGCATTGGTTTCAATCACTGGTATGTATTCTTGTAAGTCGGGTGCTGGCGAAGCATCTACAAAAGATTCCGACACAGTGGTGGTGGATACAGTGGCTTTGCCCGACACCTCCTACGCATCGGTGGAGCAACTTACATGGAATGTGATAGTGACCGACAGCACAGTGGATGGCAATCTGAAAGTGTTTAACGACCCATATTTGGAAACCCCGTCGCAACTTGCTTTCAGGGGCAACCAACTCCGTAACGCTGATTTTGGCGGTAAAGTGAAAGGACGCCCATCAAAAATTGTGCAAGACTGGGCATTTGAAACCGATGTTGACATGAGCCCCACAAAATTAGGCGTGTGGGGTGGTGGCACAGGCTGGACCAGTCAGCCGCTTTATGTGGAATGGCCAAGCGAAGTGGTGAAGAAATTCAAAAGCACGCCATCTGCAAAACTTACGCCCGATTTTTCATCGAAAGAAATTGTGGTGGCTTCGCTTTGTGGCAAGTTGCACTTCATCAATTTTGAGACAGGCAAAGCCTCTCGTGAAGGGCTGGAGATGGGCAACCCAGTGAAAGGTACACCTACCGTCGACCCCCGTTTCAATGGCCTCGTGTATGCTGGCCATGCGGTGCAAGCCCATGGCGATGTGTGCCAGAATGTAATCGACCTCTTCAAGCATGATGTGGTGATGAGAGTTCCTGGTCTTGACCCTCAACTCACCCGCTCATGGCCAGGCTGCGACTCTTCGCCACTCTATGTCGACGGCTTTGTGATTTGGCCAAGCGAAAACGGCCTCGTTTATAAATATGACGTGCGTGGCGACTCTGTGAAGGTGCATAGCAAACTCAGATACACCCGAGCTGGCGCTATGGGTGGTGCTGGTGTGGAATCGAGCATTTGCGTGTATAAGAACTATGGCTATTTTGGCGACAACCACGGCAACATCCTTTGCGTGAATTTGAACAATTTGAAGCCTGTGTGGTATTACGACAACCACGACGATATCGACGCCACCACAGTTTGTGAAGTGGTGAACGGCAAGCCTTATGTGTATGTGGCTTCGGAAGTGGACCACCAAGGCAATTCGGGCTTCTGCTACATGGCAAAACTCGATGGCTTGACCGGTCAGGAAGTGTGGGCAATTCAGGTGCCTTGCACCAAGTTGAATATGGGTACCAAACACTTCGATGGCGGCATGTATAGCACTCCGCTGTTGGGTGGCGGCAACTGTAGCGACTTGATGTTTTCTACACTTGCCAACGATGGCGTGAACGGTATGGGCAATTTCTATGCGTTTGAAAAGCGTACGGGCAAGATTGTGTACAAAACTCCGCTGAAGCATTACTCTTGGTCATCGCCAGTGGGTTTCTACAACGAAAAGAACGAATTGTTCATCCTCGTTGGCGACACCTATGGCACTATTTACTTGATTGAAGGCAAAACTGGCCGTATCATTTGCGATGAAAAGATTGGCGACAACTTTGAATCATCGCCAGTGGCTGTGGGCAATTCAATTGTGGTAGGCTCTCGCGGCAAATATATCTATAAAGTGCATATAGAATAATTCTCAATAAAAGAAATGATGCGAGCAAAAGTGAAAAAAAGAATATCTATCACCGTTGGTGTGGTGTTGCTGCTGGTGGTTGTGTCGCTGGTGGGAGGTGGCCTATATTTGCTTGATTTCGCCTTGAGCCCCAAGCATCGCACAGTGGACGAATCGCTGGAGCGCCTCTATAAGCACAACGCTTATTTGCGCCCGTGGGTCGACAGCCTGAAACATGCAGGGGCGATGCACGACACCATCGTGGAAATTAATGGCAATAAACTGAATGCCATGTATGTGTGTGCGCCACAACCATCCAATCGCGTGGCGGTGCTGGTGCATGGTTATAAGGACTGCAACGCCATGATGATGCATGTGGGCTACATCTACTATCATATGGGCTATAATCTGCTGTTGCCCGACCTGTATGCTCACGGCAAGAGCGAAGGCGACCACATCAGGATGGGGTGGCTCGACCGACTGGATGTGATGGCATGGATGGACATTGCCAATGAGAAATTCCGTGGCGATTCAGCATCGACACAGATGGTGGTGCATGGTATCTCAATGGGTGCGGCTACAGCTATGTGCGTTTCGGGCGAGCACCAAAAACCTTATGTGAAATGCTTTGTGGAAGATTGTGGCTACACCAGTGTGCACGATGAATTTGTTCATGAATTGGACGACATGTTCGGTTTGCCACCTTTCCCGCTGCTCAATGTGGCAAGCTGGATGTGCAAAATGAAATATGGTTGGGATTTTGAGGAAGCGTCACCACTTGAGCAGGTGAAGAAATCGCATCTGCCGATGCTGGTGATTCATGGCGACAACGACGACTTTGTACCCACATGGATGGCGAAGCCTATCTACGATGCCAAGCCACAGCCCAAGCAACTATATATGGCAAAGGGTAGCGAACATGCCCGCTCGCTTAGTGACCATCGTGAAGAATACACCAATGTGGTGAAGCAATTCACCGAAAAATACATTCGGTGATTGAGCCGTCGAATTGATGGGGTAAATGAACCCAATCCGGAACAATGTGATAAAATAAAGGAGGCGAGAATCCACAGGTTCTCGCCTCTATATTTGTATTAACCCTAAGAAGAGTTATTTCTTCTTTGATGTTGACTTTTTAGTGGTTGTCTTTTTTGTTGTTGTGGTAGTGGTGGTTGTCTTCTTGCCAGCGTTGATGTAAGAAGCGTATTCCTTTTCGATGGCAGGGAGTTCCTTTTCAATGTCGGCCATGCGTTTTGCATCGCTTGGGTGATCGCTCATGAATTCTGGGGTTTTTGCTGTGCTTGATGAAGCCATCTTTTGCCAGAAAGTGAGCGCTGTGCGAGGATTGTAGCCAGCAAGCGACATCAGTACGAGGCCCATCTTGTCGGCTTCACTCTCATGCTTGCGAGAGAATGGAAGCATCACGCCATAGTTGGCACCAAGACCGTAGACCTGGTTAACGATTTGCTGAGTGGCTGCACTCTTGCCTTGGGTGAAGATACCTACGGCCTGTGCTCCATATTGAGCGAGCACTTGTTGACTCATGCGCTCATTGCTGTGCTTAGCCACTGCGTGAGCCACTTCATGGCCGAGAACTACAGCGAGTTCGTCGTCGCTTGCCACGAGTTTCATCAGTCCTTCGTATACCACGATTTTACCACCAGGCATGCAGAAAGCATTGATTTCGTTGTTTTTCACAAGGTTGAATTCCCATTGAAAATTTTGAACTTCAGCTTCCAACCCGTTTGCTTTGAGGTATGCTTCGGTAGCGGCAGCGAGTTTTTTACCTACGCGGGCCACTTGTTCGCTTTGTGCCTTTTCGCCAGAAATGGTGGCTGAACTCATATAACTTTTATACTGAGTGAGGCTTGATTGAAGCACTTCGCTGTCAGATACGAGGTTGAGTTGCTTTCGGCCGGTGATGGGCACTGAACCACAACTGTCGAGCAGCATTGCTGCTCCAGCGATGAGAAGTAATGATTTTTTCATTTCGTGATATTTATGTTTATGTGTTTAATGTGTTTCAACGCGTTTTGTTGCAGGCTTGGTGGCATTACGCTTGTCTACAGCCTTCACCACGCTTTCTGCCAAAGTGATGAACGAACGCCCAGATACACTGTTCTGGAGTGTGACAGGCACACCGTCGTCGCCACCGCGGCAAATACTTGCCACCAATGGCACTTGACCGAGAAGTTCCACGCCGAGTTTTTCTGCAAGATTTTTGCCGCTGTCTTTACCGAAAATATAGTATTTTTCATCGGGGTGTGAAGCGGGTGTAAACCACGACATGTTTTCAACGATACCAAGCACTGGCACATTCACCTGTTCGCCCAAGAACATGCTCACGCCCTTGCGTGCATCGGCCAACGCCACTTCCTGTGGAGTGGTGACTACGATAGCGCCAGTGATGGCAAGTGTTTGCACCAAGGTAAGGTGAATATCGCTTGTGCCGGGTGGCATGTCGATGATGAAGTAGTCGAGGTCGCCCCAAGCGGCATCGGTAATGAGTTGCTTCAGTGCATTGCTTGCCATGGCACCACGCCAGAGCACTGCCTTTTCCTTATCAACGACAAAACCGATAGAGAGCAATTTCACACCGTGTTTTTCCAGAGGAAGAATGCGGTTTTTGCCATCGATTTCTTGCATATAGAGTTGCTCGTCTTCTACACCAAACATCGTAGGCACAGATGGGCCGAAAATATCAGCATCGAGCAGACCTACTTTGTAGCCAAGTTGAGCAAGCGATACGGCAAGATTGCTTGCCACCGTAGATTTGCCTACACCGCCTTTGCCCGATGAAACGCCAATGATGTTTTTCACACCTGGCAGGGGTTCGTCTTCCTTCTTCTTTTCTGGTGCAGGTTGCACAGTGGTCACGCTGATGTTGCCTTTGATGTCCACGTCTTCGCTAATGTGGGTGTTGATTGCCACTTCAGCAGCGCGCACAATCGACTTGATGAAAGGGTCGGTTGAGCGTTGGAAAATCAGCGAGAATGTCACTTTGTTGCCGTCAATACGTATGTCGTCGGCCACCATGCCCATTTCCACGATGTTCTTTCCTGTGCCAGGATAGCGCACTGTGCTGAGGGCATCAAGTATGAGTTTTGGATATAATGTCATTTTATTGAGTGATTTAATCTTCGTCTTTATTCAAGAGTTGAGGCATCTGTATGTAGCCACGGTTGTAGCTTCGGTAGGTGTCCATCTCAATGTCGATTTCTGGCTCTTTGAGCTCACCCTCGTGTGGAAGGTGAAACTTCAGGTATTTGATGGTCAAGCCACGCTCAAGCCATTGCATCTCGTAGTGAGTTTTTATTTCAAGAATTTCATCGGCTTTTCCGCTGTGGTAGAGGTCGTCGGTGTTCACTTCCACAGGGAGCTTGTTGAGCTTAATCAATTCGCTGGTGTAAGTGTAGAGGAACGGGCTGTCGCTCTTCAGATGCACCAATCCGCCGTCTTTCAGAATCTTGCGATAGTTGTTCAAGAAGCGGGTAGAGGTGAGTCGTTTGTTCACCTTCTTCATCTGAGGGTCGGGGAATGTAATCCAGATTTCAGAGATTTCGCCCGGAGCAAACATACGGTCGATGAGTTCGATGCTGGTGCGGAGGAATGCCACATTTTTCATCCCTTCCTGTTCCACCATTTTAGCTCCGGTCCACATTCGAGCACCCTTGATGTCGACACCGATGTAATTCTTGTCGGGGAATCGTTTTCCGAGTCCCACAGCATATTCGCCCTTTCCGCATCCGAGTTCGAGCACGATGGGGGCGTCGTTGTGAAAATATTCGCTATTCCATTTGCCTCTCATGGGGCAACACTCGTCGCTCAGTACCGAGAAAGGGAACTGAAAGACGCATGAAAACGCCTCCATGTCGGCAAATTTCTTCAGTTTGTTTTTACCCATTATTTCAAAATCAGTTTATGGCTCTTTCCACCAATGCGCACGATGTATACGCCTTGGCCAGAAGTTTCATATTCGTTATGTCCAGCCTCTACTGCGAGGTTGATGCTTGTGCCATTGATGCCAACCAATTGTGCCACAGTGGCTTCTTCGCTTTCGATTACTACTGTGCCACCTCTGCTATACACTTTCGCATTGTTTTCACTCATGTCGTTCACGCCAGTGGTGTTGCCAACGAGTGCTGTGGTGTTGGCTGCGAAGTATGTTTCGTTGCTGGTAGTAGCGAGAATGGTGTGTGTCACTTCGATAGCAGCATTGGTGTCGAGCGAGCGGCTTGCCTTCACCACAAGGGTGATGATAGCGCCTTCATTGCCACTTAATTCGGTATTTTGCATATTGTAGCCGAGGAAGCGAACAGTGCCATCGGCAAGCGTTGCGCTTTCAAAGTTGTGGCTAGCAGCACGGCTGCCCTTGCTGATGCTTACAAGTTCAAGGCCTTCAGGTAGTTGAATGTCGAATTGCAGAGCTGTGTATGCCTGACTGTTGTTGAGATTAACATCTACTGTGCGAGTTTCGCCAGGAGCAAGACTGAAACTGTCGATATTCACGTTGTCGTCGGTGTTCACTACCCATTCGGTATACATCTCGGTGATGTTTCCGCTAAGAATCATATTGATAAGAGCTGTTACGTCCGAAACATTGATGATGCCATCGGTAGCGCAGTCGGCAGCCTCGAAATTAAATGGAACGGGGTCATTTCCAAGAATATAGTTGATGATGGTGGTAACATCCGACACATTCACCAGTCCGTCCATATTCGCATCGCCGAGCAATACGCGTTTCATAACCTTGAATTCTTTCCACTGACTGGCAGCAGTATAATCTTGAACAGGAGCAATGAGTTCCACATCCTTCTGAGCGACACCTGCCCAAACTTCGTAGCCAAGCGTCGGCACATTGGTTGGAACTGCTGTGATTCGTGTGAGTCCTGTCATGCCAGCCATTGCTTTTGTACCGATGAAGGTGACGTTGGCGGGCACGGTGAGTTGATTAATTTCGGAGAGGTTGTAGAGCGCATATTCACCGATTCTTGTGATATCATCGCCCCAAATGTTGCTGTTGGCAACATTTGTGCCCGCAGCCAAATATGCTCCCACCTTTGTGACTTTGGTAGGGAGAACAAGGTTGGTAACATTTTTTGCGTAGTAGAATGCACCTTCGCCAACTTCCTGTACTGAAGCAGGGAGTGATATTTCTGCAACAGGTGTGCCTGCGTAGGCCCAAGCGCCCACAGTGTTGAGGCTCTTGAAGTTTGCGAGGTTGCCATCGCTCATTTGGGTAGCCATAAATGCTTCATTGCCGATGCATGCCAATTGTGTGGCGCTGCTCCATTGGAGTGTAGACAGGTTCTTGCATCCGGCAAATGCCGCATTGCCGATAGCTGTCACGCCTGAGCCAAATTTCACGTTGGTGAGTTTTGCATCGGCGAAGAATGCCTTAGCACCGATATTCCCAGCTTCAATAGTTACTGAAGTGAGATTTTCGCAACGAGAATATGCGCCTTCGCCGATTTTCTTGACAGTGGCAGGAAGTGAGAGTGTGGCGAAACCTGTAGCGCTGAATGCATAGCCGCTGATACTGTCGAGAGATGCTGGAAGCGCCATGTCAGTGATGCCTTCGCATCCTGCAAATGCTGCGTGGCCGATGATTTTCAAATTCGATGGCAGCACCACCTTTGTGAGAGGCTTGCCAAAGAACGACGTTTGCGGAATTTCATCGGCTTGGTATGCGGTCTGTTGTCCAAACACAGGCTCGTCGTCTTTTTCGTATGCGAGGATTTGGGCTCCACTGAGGTCGACATTTGTTAGGTTATCTAATTTGTCGGCAATGTATTTAAAGTCGCGAACATCAAGAGTGCCTGTTATTGTTAGTTCTGTCACTTTTGTGTCGGAAAGACGAGTTGAAAGTTGGCCTGCAACATTATCTATTACCACTGCTTGCATTTGTAATGCAGCCAGAGCGATTGCTGCCAGAAGTAATGTGAGTTTACGCATGTTA
>JAKSMA010000044.1 GCA_024400895.1 Muribaculaceae bacterium
AAATTATGAAACGGTGTTTGAACGAGGAGGTGGAGAAACGTCCAGAAAGTGCTGATGCGCTGTTGCAGAACATGCGGCGCCAGAGCAAACTGTCGCGCATATTGGCCACGGTGCTCGCGGTGATGGTATTGGGTTTGGCGGGAACGATGCTCTACACGCCTTGGCGAAAAGCCTTGCTGTATGCATTCAATAATGCCAACCGCTCTGCTATTTTACTGAGCTCGGGTGTACAATATGGCATCCTCTCTGAGGAAGAAGGCACTTGTGAAGTTTTGAGTTGGCAACCAGTGATTGAGAATAGGGAGTATTGTGTTGCAAACATCGCAAGCGAAGCTATAATCAATGGAAAAAAATATAAGACGGTGGCGATAGCCGATTCCGCTTTTATGAACAATGATAAATTGAGGTCGGTCTATTTTGCCTCCACAGTGGTGCATATTGGAAATGGTGCGTTTTTTAATTGCAAAAACCTATCGTCAATACATTTACCACCCAGTGTGAAAACCATTGATGAGTCTGCTTTCGGCCGGTGCCCAGGATTATCTTCGGTGGTGCTTTCTCCTAATCTAAAAATTCTTCCTGTAGGGGTGTTCGCCGATAATGCACTGGAAAGTATTAAAATACCAGAAGGTATGGAAGTGCTTGACAAAGACTGTCTTGCATGCAACAAAAAGCTCAAAAAAGTGAAATTGCCTAATTCGCTGAAAGAATTGGGTAGAGGCGTGTTCTGGGAATGCTCCGGATTGGAAGAGGTGAATATCCCTGAAGGTGTGGAGAAGATGGGCGACTATGTGTTTTTGCGCTGCCCGAACTTGAAAGATGTGTACAACTATGCCTCTGAGCCTCAAGATGCCAATGAACTGTTCGACAGCCCGAAAGTGCGCGTGCATGTGAAGAAGTTTGCTCTCAAAGCCTACCAGGAACATCCTGTATGGGGCAAGCAAACTCTGGTAGCAGATTTGTAGCCCCACCATCCATGTGAAAAATAACAGCGGGAGCGCCATTGCAAAGCGCTCCCGCTGTCTGTATAGTTTACACTTTCTTTTACATAAGAATGGAAATGGCAGCTGCCGCCGCTGTAGAGGCCTTGTCGATGATGTACTTCTTGATGGCGGCATTGATAGCGGTTTGAAGTCGGTCTTCGTTGCAAGTCCAAACATGTCCCAGCATGCCGAAGGTGGTGCGCACTTGTTCGCCGTCGATGTTTGTTCTACCAACCGACCACAGCCAATAGTCCGACACTGTGTAATTGTCGCTGAGGTAGGTGGAAATGGCCTGGTCGCTCAGCATTTTTCCTCCTTCAGCCATGAGGCTGCCGAGTAGTGGAACTTTTGCAATTGCAGAACTGTCGATACTTGCGTCAATGCAGAGCCGCACGCTCTGCTCCATGGCGTCGCGATGCTCGGTTTCCGATGGGCATGTGCCTATCATGATGCCGAACACCACCGCCACGATGGCGGCTGTAAGGAGCGTGGTGAGATGTTGTCTTTTCATTCCCGTCGGTTTAATTTAATAAATCTTCGATTGCTTCTTTACCTTTCTCTTTTGCTTTTTCCATCACTTCATCCACGATTTCACCACCTTTTTCAATGGCGCGCTGCTTGATGGTGTCAACTGCGTTGTTGATGTCTTGCTCATCAATACCCAGTTTTTCGGCAGTTTGTTTGCCAAATTCGATGGCGTCGTCTACGGCACCTTGCACAGCTTCAATAGTGCTGTTGTTCTCTTTTGCGCGTTCTCTTTCTAAATATTCATTCACTGCTTGCGCCAAGTCTTCCTTGTCGAAGGTGAACACGTGGCTGAACATGCCAAATCCCACAGTGAAAGTCCTGTCGCCTATTTTCACGCTTGCCGTATTGAAGATGAAATAGTCGTCTACATTGATGCCGTGCTCAAGCATGGCGCTCACCGCTTTGGAAGTGGCAAATTTCGCTGTGCCTGAGAGCGTTTCTGATGCTGAGAGTGCGCTCTCGTCGATTCGCTCTACGATATATTCGGTGGTGTTGCGTGTGATGGTGTCGATATAGTCGGTGCGCGATGGCTTGGTGAGCATCATGATACACAGAATAATCAAAACCACCAGCACCGAAACAAGGGCTATGACACCTGCCTTCGATTTCTTTTCTGGCTCTGCAGGCATTGGTGCAGGAGTGGGGGCATAACTGTATCGCCGGGGTTGCACTCGTGGTTGCGGAGGCTCTGGGATAGGGGGACAATCGTCCACCACTTCTTCAGCGGCATTGCACTCCTCTGATGCGTATTCCTCGTGCACATCGTGCACGATGGCATCCAACAGCTCGGGCACTGTGCACGCTTCTTTCCAGTCGGGCATGCCTTTGTGCCATACCAGCGTATCGGATGTGAGACCTTGTTGTTTCACTTCTTCAAGAGTGAATGGACCAAGGCGTAAATCGTCTTTGATGATGTAGAATTTCATGCTGTAAAGTAATGTTTGAAATCCTCAATAAGATGTCGGAAAGTTCAAAAAGTTTAATTTTCGGAGTGAAATTTCGCTATGTCTTTTGGATAAACTCTTGGAAGGCTTGCTTGTAACTGTCGCCAATGGGGATGTACACATCACCAAACACGATGCGGTTGCGCTCGATTTCGCGAATCTTACTCTTCTGCACAATGAAAGAACGGTGCACGCGAATGAAGCGCGACGATGGCAGCATTTCTTCCATTGTCTTCATGTTCATCAGCGATACCACAGGCTTAGCCGAGTCGTCGGTGTAGATTTTTACGTAGTCCTTCAGCCCTTCAATGTATTTGATGCTGTCGAGGCTGATTTGAATCAATTTGTATTCGCTCTTCACGAATATGCTTTTGGGCTCGTTGTCTTTCTCCACTTCTGTGTTTTGTTGGCGCACGAGCGAGAACCACTGCAGCGCCTTGTTGCAGGCGGCAAGGAAGTCGACATAGCTGATAGGCTTGAGCAGATAGTCGAGTGCATTGCTGCGGAATCCGTCGACTGCATATTGGTCGAAAGCCGTGGTGAATACGACGCGTGTGGTTTCGGGAATCATTTTCGAGAGCTCAAGTCCGTTGATTTCGGGCATCTGTATGTCGAGAAAAATGACGTCGACTGCTTCATGTGCGATGCCTTTCATGGCATCCATGGCGCTGTTGTATTTTCCTGCCAGTTGCATGAATGGGATTTTGCCCACATAGCTCGCCAGAAGTTCCACTGCCAGAGGCTCGTCGTCAACTATTGCACATTTCAGAATCATTGCTGTTGATTTTTATGATTGAATAATATTCTTTGCCGTCGTCGGTGGTGCCGCGCAGCCATTCGTGGTGCCCCTCATACATGAGTTCGAGGCGCTTTTGCACCTGTTCGAGGCCTATGCCCGAACCGCTCTTGTCGTTTGTGCTCTTAGGGTGACAACTGTTGCGAATTTCGCAAGTAATTATTCCGTCCTCCTGCGCTATCTTGATGTTGATATAACTTGGCATTGATGGCGAAATGCCATGCTTGAAGGCATTTTCGATGAGCGAAATGAAGATGAGCGGAGCGATTGGGGTAGAGTCGTTTTCGTCAACGCTGATGTTGGTGCAGATGTTCACGCTTTGGTTTACGCGGATTCTCATCAGTTCTATATAGTTGTTGATGAAAGCCACTTCCTTGTTGAGCGGCACGAAGTCTTGTTGGTTGTCGTAGAGCACATGGCGCAGCAGTTTACTTAAATCGTGCACCGCGCCTTGCGCCTTGTCGGGGTCTATGGCGATGAGAGCGTAGATGTTGTTCAGTGTGTTGAGCAAGAAGTGTGGATTGAGTTGGTTGCGTAGGTTACTCAGCTCGGCTTCGCTTCTTGCTTTTTCTGCCTCGCGTCGCATGTCGTCCATCTTTTTCCAGTGCTGCGACATGCGGATTGCCATCGCTAAAGCAGCCATCAGGCTCATCATCGTGATTTGCCAAAGCGCAAAAGCCACTGGGGCATGCGGCCCACGGCGAGGTGTGTCGGGAAACAGAAGCGACATTAGCCACCACCATCCCGAATGAAGCAAAATAGCGAGTGTGATGAGGGCGATATTTTCCCAGAAAAATCTGTTTCTTCGGTGCTTGAGGTAGAGAAGGGGCACCAGGTAAAGGTAGTTGATGTAGAACACAGCCATGTAGCACAACGTAGGACCGAGCGAACGGAACGTGTGCAAAAGGCGCTCGTCCATCGATTCTGATGGTCGCAGAATTGAAGGCACGAATATCACCAATCCCCAGCAAAGGACGTGGATGGCAAGGTTGCGTTTGTCGATGTTCTGTTTTCCCACTTTGAGTTGAGAGATGAATATTAGTTAATAATCAGTACAAATATAGTGCATTTCCTCCAAAAAGGAAATACACAAAAATAAAAATACTTTTCGTGTGCTCAAAATTCAATAGACATTCCCCATGTTTTCATAGACAAATGTCGCTTCCCTGGTCCACAAAAAATGGCCCCACCTCGAAAAAGGCAGGGCCAAGTAAATATCGTTGCTATAACCGGAGTATTATTCCTTGGTTACGCGTTCAAGCCATTTCACCATAGCGAGCATGATACCTGCAGAGAGGAAGCAAACCACGATGAACACGCCCCAGCATTGCCACAAGTCAATCTTGTTGTACATGATAGCACCGACTGGGAGTAGTATATTGCCAAGAGCGGTAGTGCCGAGCCAGAGGCCTTGGCAGAGACCGAGCATGCTCTTAGGAGCCACCTTTGAGACGAATGAAAGACCGAGTGGAGAAATAAACAATTCTGCTACGGTGAGCAAGAAGTAGGTCACGATCATCACCCATGCGCCAGCCTTCATGCCTTCGCGAGCACCAGCTTCCATTGCAGTGAATGCTTCGCCTGAAGGATAGCCAGCAGAAGCAGAGAAGAATGCAAGGAATGCATAAGCAAGACCTGCAATAGTCATACCGATAGCAATCTTTCTTGGGGTTGAGAGTTCTTTGGCCTTCTTGCTGAGCGAGCCGAAGATCCACATAGTCACTGGAGTGAGCACGATTACGAAGAATGGGTTCACTGCTTGCCAGAATTCAGGTGGGAATTGGCCGGTCTTCACGAAGTCGCGAGCGAAGAATGAGAGTGATACACCATTCTGGTGGAATGAGAACCAGAAGAAGATAACCACGCCAAGCACAGCGAAGAGAGCATAGAGACGTTGCTTCAGTTCTTTTGCTTGTTGAGCTTTTTCTTCAGCGCTGTATTCAACAGCCTTGGTTTCTTTCTTGCCAGGAGTTGGGAACAAACCGCGCTTCCAGATGAAGATGCCCAAAGAGAGCAACATTGCAGCAACAGACGCGATGAATGCGAAGTGTACACCTTGGTTAAACACTTCAAGGTAGCTTTGGCAAACTTCTGCAGAAGGTTGGCCAGAAATACCTGCTTGTTCCATATATTTTACGATGTTGGCAGTGTCGTCGGCATTGAGAGGACCAGCGAGGAACTTGTGGCAAAGTGCAGGAAGTTCTGCTACATATTTGTAGCCGCTGAGGCCCAACCACCAGCTGCGGAGCAATGGCGCAACGAATGGTGCAACAAGACCACCAATGTTGATGAATACATAGAAGATTTGGAAGCCGCTGTCGCGTTTGCCTTTCACTTTCTTGAGGGCTTCTTCGCCTTCAGCGGCAGCTTGAGCTTCCATGTCGTCGTACATTTGTCCCACGATTGCTTGGAGGTTGCCTTTGAAAAGACCATTACCAAATGCAATAAGCACAAGAGCAACGCAAGTGAACACGAGGAGCATTGTTGCGTTGTCGCTGGTTGAAGTGCTAGGACTTGCGAGACCTACATAACCGAGAGCCATAATCACGATACCGGTCATGATGGTGCCCTTGTAGTTTTGTGTGCGATCGGCAATGATACCACCAACAAGGCTAAGTACGTAGATACCGGCCAAGAATGCTGAATAAACAGCGGCAGCTGTTGCATCGCTCAAACCAAACTTAGAGCAGAGGAACAACGAAAGCACCGCTGCCATAATGTAGTAGCCAAAGCGTTCACCCATGTTACTGAGTGCTGCGGGAATCAACCCTTTAGGATGACTTTTAAACATAATAGATTGTTTTTGGGGTTATTAATTAGTTTTGATTTTCTTTACTGTTGTTGCTCCTTCATCTTGAATGCGAGCGCGTAGGTGCGAATCTGCTTAATCATGGCCAGCAAGCCGTTGCTACGGGTGGGCGAGAGGTGCTCGTGAAGTCCGATTTTTTCAATAAAGTAAAGCTCGGCATCCAGGATTTCTTGAGGAGTGCGGCCGCTCAGTGTGCGCACCAGCATCGAAATGATGCCTTTCACAATGATGGCGTCGCTGTCGGCCTGGAATGTGATTACACCGTCGGCATAGTCGGCCTGAAGCCACACGCGGCTTTGGCAGCCCTCAATAATGTTGTCGGCAGTCTTGTAGCGTTCATCGAGTGGTGGCACGGCATTGCCCATATCGATGATGTAGGCATAGCGGTCCATCCAGTCGGTGAAGCCTTCAAATTCTTCAATAATTTCGTCTTGTATATCGTTGATTTTGCTCATATTCAGTAGTAAATTGGGGTGTTGGGCATCCTCTTTTCCGGCGAAAGAGGCACACTACTCTATATTAATTTTCAAAATTAATACTTATTTCCCACTTTTCCAAATCCCCGCCCCACTCCCTTTTGATGTGTGGCATATAAAAAAGTCTGTATAAAACAACCGCCCGACTCTTGGAGCCGGGCGGTTGGGTATGATGTGAATCTATGTTTTCAGATTATTGGAACTTGGCGAGGTTGTTCATCAACTTAGCAGAGTTGAAGATTACGCCTTGCATCATTTGTTGACGTTGGCCACCGAAGCCGTAGAGTGATTGCCACTTTTGTGCCAATTCTTCTTGCTTCATCGTCACTGTAGCTTTCTTGCTCTTAACCACGAATGCGTAAGCTGCGGTGTTACCAGCCCAGAAACCAACTTGGCCAGGCTTAGAAGCTGCTGCTACACCGATAAGACCACCGTCGCCTTCAATACCTGCAGGGCTGGTCATGTTGATCTTGTCTGCGAACATGCTGCTGAATGAGAATGAAGTGGTGTCGACTGGGGCAGCGAATGCCTTAGCGTATTCTGCTACAGACTTAAACTTGCCTTCATATTGCTTCTTCATAGCGTCGGCCTTCTTTTGTGCCATTGCCTTAGCCTTGCAGAAGTCGTTCACGCTCTTGGTGTCTAATGGGAGGAACTTGTCGGTAACGATCTTGTCAACTGCGAGAGCCACCATAGCGGTGTTGAGTTGGAATACGCTAGAAACTTCACCTTCCTTAGCATCGTTGAGTGCCCACTTAATCACGTCGCGGCTGCCTTGGATGCCAGCGATAGTTGGAACGCTTGAGCTGAGCATCACTTCTTGAGCTTGGAACTTAGCAGCGGCTGCGTTCTTTGCGAAGTTTTCTGCACCATTGTTCTTGTCGACGAATTTTTCCAGACCGTCGTGCAAGTCAGCGTTGGTCTTCTTGCTTGCAGTCACGGTGTAAGTAGCCATGTTCACTGTGTGGAACATCGACTTCTTTTGGTAAGTAGTCTTCACGAGCATAGCGCCTTCCTTAGCAGATTGGAATACGATGTATTTGTCGGTAGCGCTTTCGAATTTTTGGATGAGAGAATCTGGGAGTTGAGCGCCTTGAACTGGAACAGGTTGTTCTGGCATCATTTGCACACCCTTCATCTTGCTCACGTCTTGACCAGCGTTGAGCGCTGCGAGCACCTTGTCTTGTTGCTTCTTGTCGCCTTCAACGGTCACTTGCATCACCTTGATAGTGTCGAGCAATTCTTCGCTCTTCACCTTTTGGAAGATAGCGTAGTTGTCACCTTCCTTGAATTGGTGAGTTGCATTAGCTTCAGCAGAAGTTGCCCAGCTTGAGAAAGCAGAGTCGCGCATCTGTTCGCCCATTTGCTTTGCAAGCGTTTCGGTGAGTTTCACTTCTTGAACATTGCTGAATTCGTTGATGTTGCGTAAAGCGTCGATGCCCTGACCTTGCAAAGTAGCGTAAGCCTTAGCGTAGAGGTTGTCAGAAGCCTTGATGTCGGCTGCGCTTGGAACGATAGGTACTGCAATCACGTGAGCGAGAACAGTCTTTTCGTTAACCTTCCAGAGGTTCTTGTATTGTTCGTATACAGCTTGGATTTCATCCTTTGTAGGTTCGAATTTCTTGTCTTCGAGTGAGGTGTAGTCCTTCTTGGTGAGTTCCACTTCCATCACTTCGTCGTCGCTTTGCATTTCGAGCAAGTCGAGGTCGTTAGCCACGATAGCGCTGCTCACGAGCATCATAATCTTTTGTGCGCGGAGGTTGTATTCCATTTCGTTCTTGAAAGCTTCCCATTCGTCAGGGCTGACGATTTGGTTGATTACTTCATCCTTGCCGATAATCTTGTCGAGGTCAGATGGAGCTTGAATGGTTTGTTGACCAGTGGCTTGAACGTATTGTTGTGCCCAAGCACCGGCGCGACGATCTTGGTTGATTGCCAATGTGAGGAATTCCACACCAGCTTCTACGCCGTTGTCTTCACTTTCTTCTTTAACAATGGTTTCGAATGCCATTTGACCGAGCACTTGTTGCTGGAGTTCAGCACTTTCGGTCTTGTTTTGTTGATTCTTTTCTAATTCCTGAGCCAGAGTGAAGCGCTTTTGGAATTCTTGAATACCGATAGTTGTGTTGTCAACTTTCGCTGCTGCTGTGTCTCTGAAAAGAGAGTCGAGCTTGAAAAGGTCTCCGAGGACGAATGCGGCCAATGCGCCACCAATTACAACCAGCAGAAACACAGATTTTTTTCTAATTTTTTCTAATGCTGCCATTATTTATAATTTATTGTTTTTATTCAGTTTAACCATTCCGTTTATAGGCTTTTCGCCAATTAAACACGCAAAGATAGTAATTTTCACTTGAATAACCACAATTCTCAAGCATTTTTTTAACAATCCGTCCTTCATATTGTGTTTTGCGGGCTTGTCTGCCACCTTTTATATAGTGTGTTTTTTTAGGGGTCGCACAAAGTTGTCACGAATTTAACGAACAAGCGAATTTAACGAACGGATTTTTTTTGGGGGGGAGTTTTTTTGGTGGGGACGGATGCTGCGTGGTCTGTGATGCTATTTTAATTGTGCCAGATTCTATAATTGTCTATTGTTGTCTGTTTTTTTTCTTGTGGGGTGGGGGTTAGCGGTTGCGGGGGGCGATGAGGGTTTGCTCTACCACGTCGTTGTAGCGGATGCCCCATAGGTCGTAGAGGTCGAGCTGGTGGGAGAGTCGGTGTGCAAAATCGTCCCAGTCGTCGCCTTTTCCGAGCCAAGCCTTTTCTGCCAACGCTGCCATGCGTGGGAACACTTGCAGTTCCACTTTCCATGTGGTGGGGCAATATTCACTCCAGCAGCAACCTTCGATGCCGAGTAGGTTTTCGCGTGCCTGAATGCTTGCAGAGTCGGGGACGAGTGCGAAATCGTACACCTTCTTCACGCTCAGTGGCCAACGGCCTGGGGTGAGTTCGGTTTGGGTGGAATCTTCACTTGATGTGACATAGTGGCCCCTGCCGCCCGAGTTAATCCATTGGTGTGTGCTGTCGATTCTCGATTTTGGCATCTTGTCCCAAGAGTGCCACTCGTGGAGCACGCTGCCTTCGGGGTTCATGCCTTCTGCACCGCCGCTCCATCCGAGCATGATTTTGCCATGGCCGTTGATGGTGCGTTGCACATGGTGCATGAAGTAGGTTTGGAGTGCGTGTGCATCTTCCAAATTGTGCTCTTTCATGAATTGCTGAGCCCTTTCACATTCGTTCCACCACTTTGGGGCACATTCATCACCACCGGCGTGGATATATTTGCTTGGAAACAGTGTGCACACTTCGCCAAACACGTCGTCAAGGAATTTGAACACTTCGGGTGTGGGAGCCAGCACATTGTTCTGACGGTTGTAGATACCCCAGGTTTGTGCTGTGTGCTTTGGCTCCTTAGGGGTGGTGCTGAATTCGGGGTGTGCAGCGAGCACAGCCATGCAGTGGCCCGGTATGTCGATTTCGGGCACTACGGTCACGAAGCGCTTGGCAGCGTAGTCGATGACCTCCTTGATTTCTTCTTGGGTGTAGAAGGCCTGATATGGGCGCTCATAATATTCGCCGGGGAAGAGGCCCTTGATTTCGCCTGCCCGGTAACTGCCTTTCTCTGTCAATTCGGGGTGGCTTTTCAGTTCGATGCGCCAGCCTTGGTCGTCGGTGAGGTGCCAGTGGAAAATGTTCATCTTGTGGAGTGCGATCCAATCGATATATTTCTTTACGAACGAGATGGGGAAGAAGTGGCGCACCACATCAAGGTGCATGCCGCGGAAAGCAAATACGGGGCGGTCGTCGATGGCGCAGTAGGGGAGGAGTGGCACATCGCCAGCGCGGGTGGGCAACAGTTGGATAAGACTTGCCACGCCGTAGAAAAATCCCTCGGGCACGGAGTCGTTAGACACGATGAACACACCGTCTTTGTTCACGGTCATCGTGTATCGCCCAGCAGTAGGCACTTCATCCTCTTTTTCGTAGCCCTGAATGAAGATTTGTGCATTACGTTGCTTTTCCACGATTTGCAGCGGGATGTTGAGATAGTGCTGACAATAGTCCTTCAGATATTCAGCCGCGAGCATAGCGTCGGCATTGCTGGCATAGATGCCCATGCCTCGTTTGATTTCAAATTTTTGGTTTTCGTTCACCGAAATCACGTTGCTGGGCTGTGGAATGATGTCCAGCTTTGGGGGTGTTGCAAATGATGTCATTGCTATTGTTGTCGTCAAGAGAAGGGATAATACTCGTCTCATATCAATGGTTTTGATGGTTTTGTTAATGTATCATCCTTTAAAGGGTCATTAGGTGCGCCCTAATGCACTTTCGGATTCAAATTTCAAAATTACAGAAAAGTTTTCGAATAATGCTAATGTTCTTCTGTAAGCATTCGCACCGAGGGTGTTTTTCTTGAGAAGCGTAGCACTTTTTCGGGGATGAGAATTGGTGAATATCCGAAGTTAGAGAAGTTTCTTATATTTTGATGGCGTAGAGAGGGATGTTTTCCATCCATCCTTGGTCCACGAAGTCTTTCATAGATATCCGAAGACCTTTAAGTTGCAGTTCTGGATATTTCTTTATGTATTCAGACATTGATTTGGACCTCACATTTTCTTCGGCTTTCACTTCTATTGGTATCACACGACCATTGCTTTGTATTACAAAGTCGATTTCGCCCGACGACTTTTCGTTGCTCCAGTAATAAGTGTTGATTTCCATGGATGTGAGTTGCTGGTGTACGTATTGCTCGGTGAATGCCCCTTTATATTCGGTGAACGCATGGTTTGACGCTATCGTTTGTGCTGCTGGTGCGTCTGCCATTTGCCCAAATAGTCCACAGTCGAGCAAGAACAGTTTGAAAGCTCCCAGATCTTCGTATGCTTTGAGGGGGAGTTTTAATGTGCTAACTCTTGGCACCTTATATACTATTCCGGCATCAATGAGCCATTGTATGGCCAATTCAAATTGCGCAGCACGTGCTCCTTCTTTGATTACTCCATATATGAATTTCTTGTTTTCTTTAGTCAGTTGCGAAGGTATGCTGTCTAAAACTTGGTTGATTCGCACAGCTTCACTATTAGTGGCGTGCTTTGAGATGTCGCGTCGGTAAGACTCTATGATGTCTTTCTGTAAAGCGCGAACTTCTTTAAGGTTTTTGTTCTCTGCGTATGAAAGCACAACCTCGGGCATCCCTCCGACAAAATAATACTGGCGCAGCAGATTGATGTATTTAGGTTTCATGATGCCGAGAATCTTTTTGTCACCTTGTTGAAGAATCTCGTAGAGTTGTTTTTCGCCCAATGCCAACAAGAATTCTTCGAAATTCATTGGGTAAAGTCGTAGCATATTCACTTTGCCAACAGGAAAAGATTCCTTGTGACCTATCGCAACCCCTAACAACGAACCTGCTGCCATTACATGATATTCTTGTGCATTTTCATAGAAATATTTTAAGCAATGAAGGCCTCGAGGCGCCTCTTGGATTTCATCAAATATGATAAGGGTCTTGCCTGGGAGAACTGTCACGCCAGTGATGGCTTGTACCACGAGTAATATGCGAGGAATGCTGTAGTCTTCCTCAAACATTGTTTTTGCAAGAGGGTTCTCGTCGCAGTTGACATAGGCCACACTTTCATAATGGCGTTTGCCGAAGTCTTGCATAATCCAAGTTTTTCCCACTTGCCGTGCTCCGAGAAGAATAAGTGGCTTTCGATTGCTACTATTCTTCCAGTTCTCAAGATTGTGTGTAATGTTTCGATACATATTGTACTGATGCTCTGATTGTTTTTGCGCAAAGCTACACTTTTTCGGGGATGTTTGCAAGAAAAATTACATTTTTTCGAGGATATATTGGCGAAAAATTACATTTTTTCGGGGGTTCGCTTGTGCGGTGTGGGGTGAAATAGGCGTTTAGAAAAATCCACTGCGAGGCATGTGGCCCCGCAGTGGATATGCGTGTATGTGTTAGGTGTTACAGTTTGT
>JAKSMA010000045.1 GCA_024400895.1 Muribaculaceae bacterium
GTGACGGTGTGCATCGTTTCGTCGCATTTGCGCAGGACTTCGTGCACCTATCGCATTTTGCGATTTGGCAAAAAGATATGGCTAGCACTGGGGGCAAATCTCAAACAAGGGCTTCCGCTGATGATTGCCAATGTGCTGCTGAGCGTGATAGTGCTGCTTATCAACAAGATGGTGGATGGGGTGCTCGGCTCCGATGGCGTGTATATGGTGGCTGTGTGCATGCAATTGCTGCTTATCACCTTTGTCGTGCTCAATGGTGTGCTCGATGCAATGTTTGCCATTGGTGGCGCATTGCTTGGCGAGCATGATATCGTGGGGCTGAAGATGCTTAATCGGAGAGTGATGATATTTGCTTGTAGCGTGTTGGTGCCATTCACCGTGTTTGTGGTTGTGGCACCTGGCGTGATGGCTACACTTTTTGGCGCCGACGATTCGGAATTGCGAGGTCAACTTTGTCGAGTGTTGCGCATTTTCAGTATGATTTTATTGCCATTCTCGCTCACAGTGCTGTTGCAAGGCATGTATCAGGTGTTGGGCCATCTGGTGCTGAGCACAGTCGTAGCTGTGGGGCAAGTGACATCAATAGTGGCTGTGGTATTCGTTTTCACGCAAGTGGCACCGCCCGAAATGCTGTGGTGGGGATTCCCGCTGTCGTCGGCGGTCATTCTTGTCGCTCTGATGGTTGTCACTTGGCGAATGGCTCGCAAAAGTGAAGCTTCGGCATTCACCCTGATTCCTGCACCCGACACAACGCATGACTATTCCGCCACAGTGGAGCATGAGCAGAAAGAGGTCGTAACCACTGAAATATCCGCTTTTTTACAAAATGCAGATTGCCCCTCAGAGGCAGTTGCCAAAGCGCTTCAATTTGTGGGCGATGTCTTGGGAAAGAACACTGGAGCGGCAGACGTGTGCGTGCATATAGGCAAAGCCTCGGTCGACATCGTGGTGAAAGACGCAGAGAAATTGGATACTGTGAAAAACGCGAAAGTCAAACAGGCTTTCGGGCTAAATGTGCGTGCCCAAAAGGTGGCTTGTAGGTGTTTTTTTGAAAATTAGGGAAATTATTGCTATCTTTGTAGATTGAAAGCAAACTATCATGAAAATGAAATACAAAATACACAGTGAAGGCTTGAGCATTATTTTTGTGCTACTGGTCATTTTGTTGGCATTCAACGTGCCAGCATACCTCTTTATTGAGTATAAGCCTATACCCATAGCCTTCATCGTGATTTCTACGATACTTTTCCTTTTGGTGATTAACTTCTTCCGTTCACCTCGCCGTCACTACAAGGGCGAGATTGAAAACATGGTGTTGTCGTCGGTCGATGGCACTGTGGTGGCGCTTGAAGAGGTTTATGAAGACGAATGCCTGCACTGCAACTGCATTCAGTTGTCAGTGTTTATGAGCGTGTTCAACGTGCATGCCAACTGGGTGCCCGTGAATGGTATCGTGAAATACGTTAAGCACCACAACGGTCGTTTCCTGGCTGCTTACCTGCCAAAATCAAGCACTGAAAACGAGCGCTCGTCGGTGGTGATTTCCACCCCTGCAGGCCACGACATCCTTGTTCGCCAGATTGCAGGCGCAGTGGCACGTCGCATCGTCACCTATGTGGAACCAGGAGAAAACGTGAGTGTAGAGCAGCACATGGGTTTCATCAAGTTTGGCTCACGCGTTGATATTTATCTGCCTCTCGATAGCGAAATATTCGTAAAATTGGGCGACAAGACTACTGGTGGCATCACTCCGATTGCCCGCATCAAACCACGTAACAACAATGACAATTCTACAAGCAATTCGTAATAATGTGCCCAATGCAGTTACATGCTGTAACTTACTTTCGGGTGCTTTAGCCTGCATAGCCTCTTTCCATGCATTTGAGTCATGGTGGTGGGGGTTGCAAGGCTATCAGGTGGCATTCGTTCTGATTGCCGCTGCTGCAGTTTTCGACTTTTTCGACGGCTTCACCGCACGCTTGCTGCATGCTGTGTCGCCACTTGGCAAGGAACTTGATTCGCTTAGCGATGCTGTTAGCTTTGGGCTGGCTCCAGGGATGGTGCTCTACAATATGCTCGTGAAGTTTGTTCCCGATTGCCCATGCTTTGCCTATGTGGCAATGCTTATTCCAGTGTTTGGCGCTTTACGATTGGCGAAATTCAATGTGTCGACCGACCAAAGCACCACCTTCACCGGTCTTCCAATCCCAGCCAATGCCATATTCTGGATTGGCTTCACCAACTTCTATGCCGAAAGCCATGCCAATGTGCCCACCTGGGCGGTTGCTGTGCTCGTAGTGGCATTCTCGCTGCTGATGGTGTGCAATCTTCGCATGTTCTCGCTCAAGCTCCACAGCCTCGATGTGAAAGAAAACTACAAGCAATACTTGCTGGTGCTTGCATTTGTGCTTCTCGTAGCATTCTTTGGCGTAACGGGACTGGCTGGAGCAATTCTCTTCTACATCGTTCTTTCGGCCATCACAAAGCAAGACTAACATTGGCACACATTTTGCTAATCCTATTTGCGTAAACTAAAATCGCTATTAATTATGCTAACGGCTTTATTACTGATATTCGTCGGTTACATACTTTATAAGGTGTTTATGTTTAAGCGCCGCGTGGATGCTATGCGCGACGACTTACGCCGACAGTTTGAAGATGTGGAAAAGCAATTTGCCGGCGCGTCTAACGGTCGTCGCGACGATATTCGCAAACGTGAGAAGAAATACCGCTCCAACGATGGCGAATACGTTGACTTTGAAGAAGTGCGCGGCGAAACATTCAGCGAACCTCAAGTGAAGCCCGATACCGACCCTGGCGCAAAGAAGCACGCCCACGAAGAGCTCATCTCCGACGCCGAATTTGAAGAAATCAACTAACCAGAGTCCCCCCTCCCCACATCGTAGCGACATGCCTCCGGCATGTTAAACTCGCACCCCTCCCCCTTCCACAAAACTCGTTGACTTGTTGACTCGTAGACCTGTAGACTCAAAAAACAAGAATCACAACTCTTTTTGTAAAGCAGCTTCAAAATGCTCCACACACAATATTGTAGGGACGCTTGGCTCAAGCGTCTGTTTTACATATGATTGGCTATCAACTTGTTAAACACCGGACGCTCGAGCCGATCATCCCTACAACATTGTTGATAAAACATCTTTACAAAAAAGAATTGTTATTCCTAATTCCCATGCTATTTTGCTCGCTCGTAAGAGCGTTTTTTGTTCGCGTCAGCGATTTTTCTTCGTGGTGGTTTGACAGCAGGCGAGCGAAAGCGCGACTGTGGGAGTGGAGGGGAAACGAGCGCAGAAAGCGTGCTTTCGGAGGTCGTTGCCACTTCGCTCGCAAGAGGCCATAGTCCTTCTGTCTAACCATCTCGACTTTTTGATTTTATCCGTTCGAGCATGCATGTTCGATTTTAAACTGTTCATCTATCGTGGACGCAAATTCGCACTATCCACACCTTTTTCCACTAACCAGAGGGCTGGGAGAGGGTCTTTTCCTTTTTTCTCACATTTCATAGAAATTATCTTACAAACCATGCTGATTTTTAGGAAAATAATCTTTATCTTTGTACGGAGTATAATGTAAAGGGTTCTCATTTTAGTCACAACTCGCTTTTCAACGGGCGCTGAACGCTTTTCAACGGATTCTGAAGGGACCAAAGCATTTACTCCGATACTAACTACTTGCTAATAAACTACTCAAATATTATTAACAATCAAACGTTTATTGTTATGAAAAAATTATTTACTTTATTAATCATGGCCATCCTGGCCACAGCCACCTCCTTCGCTGCCACGAAAACGGGCAGTTGGGATTTGACTACGGCTTCAGACGATTGGGAAGCCACAGGCAATGCGACCTACTTTTCCCAACCTTATGGCTACAAAGCCGCCAATGGCACGTTGACAAACAGTGCAATTTCAGATTTCTCAACATCTGGAATCACCCAAATTAAAGTTGGTTTTAAATGTTTGCAGAATGGCGGAACAACATCTAAAATCACAATTTACCTCGTTAATAGCGAAGGCACCCCCCTTGGTGATGGCGTCGTTGTCACACCTGTAAATGCTACAGCCGCAACAAAAACTGAATATCAGCATGCAACATTCACATCTGGACTGACTGGCGCTACAGGCTTCATGATGAAAGTTACCACTTTTGGGAAAAACATCTTAGTTAATGGCGCCGAATATGAGGTTACTTATTCTGGTGGCCAAGAAAAAACCCTCACTTCTCTTGCTGTTTCTGGCACCCCTACCAAGACCACTTACAACGAGGGTGACACATTCAACCCTGCAGGTCTTACCGTGACTGGTACTTATAGCGACGCTAATCCCGAAACAATTACAAGCGGTATCACATGGACTTTCAACCCAGCAACCCTTTCTGCTGGTCAAACTTCTGTTGGTGTTACAGCAAAAGTTGGCAATGTCACATCTCCATCTTATACAGTGAATGGTCTGACCGTGAACGGCCTGACCGCGCTTACTACAATGGACGAGATCTTCGCAGCAGCAACCACTGCTGGCACTACTGCTACCGACACCAAAGTCACCTTCAACAATTGGGTGGTTACAGGTGTGAAGAATAGTAATGCTTACGTGACCGATGGAACTAAGGGTTTCATCATTTATCAAGCGAATCATGGATTTGAAGTTGGCGATGTGCTGAGCGGAACCGCATATTGCAAAGTTCAACTCTACAATGGTTCTTCTGAACTCACAAATCTCACTTCCACAACAACTGGACTTACTGTAACTAGAGGTGGCACAGTAACACCACAAACTATTGATATCGCAAGCCTATCAGGTGTAAATACTGGTGCTGTGCTCAAATTTAGTAATGTTACTTATAATGGCACAGCATTCAGTGATGGCACAAACACCATCACTCCTTACAACACCTTTATGACACTTCCCACCCTCGCAAGTGGAGTGAAGTACAATGTCACAGGTGTTTTCGTTCAGTATAATGACAAAAAAGAAATCGCGCCAAGAACTTCAGAGGATATTGAGGAAGTTCAAGCTGTAAAATATAATGTAACTATTGCTGACGGTATCGCTCATGGTACTGTTAGCGCAGATGTAGCAGAAGCTCCAGAAGGCGCAGAAGTAACCCTCACCGCCACCCCAGCAGAAGGCTACAAGTTCGATGCTTGGGACGTGAAGGATGCTTCAAGCAATACAATCGAAGTTGCCAACAACAAATTCACAATGCCAGCAGCAAACGTAACCGTTTCTGCAACATTCGTCGAAAAGCCAGCAACAAGCACCTTTGTTTTGGTAACTAATGCGGACCAACTCGCAGAAGGCAAGAAGATTGTCTTTGTGGGCAAAAAAGGCGAGAATTTCTATTCAATGGGCACCAAGAGTGATGGTAACAATAGACCAGGAGTTCTCATTGAAGTTGAAAACAATGAAGCATATCCGTCAGAAGATATACAAGTGTTCACACTTGAGGCAACTACCAAAGATGGCGACGCTGCCTGGATGTTCAATGATGGCAATGACAAATACATCTATGCAGCAAGTTCTGGTTCTAATTATTTAAAAACAGCAAACGCGACAACCGCTGGTGACAACGGGAAGGCTACCATTGATGTCAACCCTGATGGAGCAGCTGCAGTTACTTTTCAAGGCACAAATACAAGAAACAGCTTGAAGTTCAATAATTCTGGTTCAACCGCACTGTTCTCTTGCTACTCAACCGGCCAAGCTCCTGTTTATATTTACATGAGCGAAGAGGCTCCTGCAACCAAGACTCTTGACCATATCACACTCTCAGGTTCTTATCAGACTGAATTTAATGTGGGTGACACATTCAACCATAATGGAATGACTGTCACAGCATCGTATGCAGAAGAGGGCGTTGCAGACGCAGATGTAACCAAGCAGGCAACTTTCTCAACTCCTGACATGAGCCAAGCAGGCACTCAGACCGTGACTGTTAGCTACACAGAAGGCGAAGTTACCAAGACTGCTACCTACACCATCACCATTAAGAAGAAGAGCGCACGCGCTTACACATTGGTGACTTCACAAGACGATATCGTCGATGGTGGTGAATACATCATCCTTTCTGAGGACGGCAACTACGCAGCAGCTGTAGGCACAAATAATAGAATCGAAACAGAAGCAAGAGGTGAAAACACCTACAAGATTGTGGACAACACCGTGATTGTTTCAAGTTATTCTGTCACACGTCCATACTTCCTTGTTGCTACCGATAATACCGATAATACCGATAAAGGCTGGTATCTCAACGATGGCGAATACAATGCAAGCATCACTAACAACAACAACACTCCTACCCATATTGATTTTGTGGCTGACAAGCAAGATGTGTTCACTGTCAGCATCGCAGACGACAACACTGCACAGATTACCGCTCCTTTAGTGGATAAAAATCGCCAGATTGCATACCACTATTGGATTAAGCAAAACACTACTGATGTAGTAGAAAGAGCATTCCGCTACTACGCGAGCTCAAATGTCGGAACTGCAAATTACCAAGCCATTAAGCTCTATAAGAGAGTGAACACCGTGGTAATCGAAGATGGCTATCGCTCAAGATACAACGAAAGCACCGAGCGTAACCTCTACAAGAACACGCTCACTTACGATGTGCCAAAGGCTAACGATGAGTTGAAGCTCTACCGTGGCGAAACGCTTCTTGGCACATTCAACGTGGATGCCACTAACGAAAACTACACCTTCACTCCAGAAAACGCATTCGACGCCGACCAGACTAACCGCTTCGATGACGAACCTGTAGTTCTCACTGGTAATGCTGACAACGGCTTGACCATCACCGACTACTACAGCGAATTTATTGAAGCAAATATGCCAGAAGCTGTTCGCTACAGCTTGCGTGATGCCGACGAAGTGGAAGTGGGTATTGCAGTAGTTCCTCTGTATCGCTCAGTGGCAAGCGCACGCGTGATGATGGATCCCGACAACAACGTGCAAGGCTACACCGCCGACGACATCGTGAACGACAACGCTCACGCTGCAAATTACCAAAACAATGTGCGTGTGGATGTGGCTCATGCCGACATCGATGGTCTGAGTGGCATCAAGGTATACCGCGACCACGTTGTAGTGGGCGAAGCTGATGCAGCAGCCGAATATGTCGACGTTAAGCGCAAGGAAGTGCGCTTAAGCAACATCTTTGAATCCGAACTCGCCGTTACATCGGCATATGGTGAAAACACCTATGGCTCACCAAAGGCTACCGTGCATGCAGCACTCGTATCGGTGGTGGCACACGAAAAGAAGATGAGCACATACACCTTCACTACTGCCGACGGCAAGACTGGCCACTATTTCAGTGTTTTGGCTGATGTAAAGCTCAACCAGCCTGAAAATGGCGAATTCGAACTCGTAGGTGTTCGTGCATGGCGCGATTGCAATAGTTCTGCCGAACCTATCGAACAATTAGCAGGACGCTCTAACGACTACAACTATGCTACAATTCTCGACACCGACAACTTTACTGCAATTGAAGGCAACGAGGTGAAGAATATCGGTAGTGAAGTTATTTCATACAAGGATGCGGCTGGCACAAACTTCGAGTTTGGAAGTGGTGTATTTGGTTCATCAGCCAATCTGCCTACAGTGTCGCTGAGAGTTCGCGCTTACTATCGTCGCGCCGCTCAAAGCTCTGCAGCTCCAATGATGAAGGCTCCAGCTGCTGCTGGAAACTATTATGTGGCTGAAGCATTCGCAGAAGTTACATTCACCGCCGACGTGCCAACTGGCGTTCTTGATGTGGCTGGTGCTAAGGAAGTGAAGAGCGTTCGCTACTTCAACATTATGGGTGTGGAAAGTGCTGAACCAGTAGATGGCGTGAACATCGTGGTTACCACTTACACCGACGGCACTTCAAGCAGTGCTAAAATGCTCCGTTAATTCAGCTCACAAGGCTTAGAAGCTGTTTGGATTTTATTCAATAAATTTCTTATGCCATATAAACGGTGCTTTTTTCACAGTCCTTCGGTTACTATGGATTCCCATTGCGCCCTCGGTACTGCAAAAAAAATCCCACGTTTCTCTGGCCAATAAATATTACCAACAAAATCCAAACAGCTTCAATTAACATAATCAGGCTCTCGGCTCGGGCACCAGCCCGCAGCCGAGAGCTTTTTTATGTCCGCACGTAATCTTCTGCCCGTAAAAGCCACCCATGCAAGCCGAGATTGTGAGCATCGGAGAGAGTCGGCCGTGCCCCCTCCCTCCTCCTTCATCTCTAATCTCCTTTTTGGCATTGTCATAGCTTTGCGAATTCCTTATCTTCGTACCAGAGTTCTTTGGCGTATTGGCATATCACTATCGTCTTAACTTCTCAGCGACGCAGGAGCGATAACTTCTTCACTCCTTAACTTCTTAACTTAACTTCTTAACTCCCATTCAAGTGTTTTACCCGAAACACGAAAACTGTTTTCATTTCCGATATGGACCAAAAATGAGGCGGTTTTTGGTCCAAAAGCGAAATAAAAAAGGGTGTTTCAGGTGTTTCAGGTGTTTCAAGTGTTCTGGATGTTTCGCAAGGTCTTAGGGTGGTTTATTGGGGGAAAATTTGTAACTTTGTGATGACAGAATAAATATCACTATGATGAAGAAAATATTTTTTGCAATGGCGGCAGCTTCTATCTCTTTGGCGGCAATAAGCGCTCCGGTGAAAGGTGCGAAGGTGAAATTGGAATTTGTTGAAACGACTGATGTGCATGGTAGTTTTTTTCCAATCGACTTTATTGGTGGAGGTGCTCTTGAGGGGTCGATGGCGAGAGTGAGCCATTATGTGAATTCGCTTCGCGAAGCGAATCCCGATGGGGTGGTGCTGCTTGATAATGGCGACATTCTGCAGGGCAGACCTGTGAGCTACTATTATAATTATGTGGCTTGCAATGAGGAAAATGTGGCGGCGAGTGTGGTCGACTATATGAAATATGATGCACAGACGTATGGCAACCATGATGTGGAGCCCGGTCATGCTGTGTACGACAAGTGGACCGATGATGTGGACTGCCCTTCGCTGGGGGCGAATATTCTGGATGCCCAGTCGGGGTTGCCTTATGCGTTGCCTTACACTATTGTGTATCGCAGCGGTGTGAAGGTGGCTGTGCTTGGACTCATCACTCCGGCCATTCCCAACTGGCTGGCGGAGAAGATTTGGAGCGGGCTGCGTTTTCAGCCTATGGTGGAGAGCGCGCGCTACTGGGTGGATTTCCTGAAGCGCAATGAGCATCCAGATGTGATTGTGGGGCTTTTCCACAGTGGCTACGACGGCGGTATCAATAATGATACTTATATTGAAAATGCCACGTCGCTGGTGGCTCGTGAGGTGCCTGGATTTGATGTGATTTTCTGTGGTCATGACCACCGTGTGCACAATTCGATGGATAAGGTGAAAGATGGCAGCGAGGTGCTGGTGCTCAATGCGTCGAACAACGCTATGAATGTGGCACTGGCTACCGTGGCCCTGGAATACGATGGCAATGGCTGGAAGGTGGCAAGCAGGAAGGGTGATATCGTGAGCGTGAAGAATAGTCCGATCGACGAAGATTTCATGGCTCATTTCGCTCCTCAAATTGAGGCGGTGAAGCAATGGGTGAATCGCCCAATTGGCACGCTGAACAAGACCATTAAATCGCGCGACTGCTTTTTCGGCAATAGCGCTTTTGGCGATATGATTCTCGACCTCACGCTTCGCGCTCAAGATGCCGACATCGCTCTCGGCGCTCCTCTGCATGCCGATGCCACGCTTGAGAAGGGAGTGATTACGGTGGGCAATATGTTTGACTTGTATCGCTTTGAAAACGACCTGTATGTGCTGCGTCTCACAGGCGCAGAGGTGCGCAAGCATCTTGAGATGAGTTATGGCCTTTGGGTAAGCACCATGAAGAGTGCCTCCGACCACATTATGCGAATGGTGGACACTGGTAAGGGGATGTGGTTTGAAAAGCCGACCTACAACTTCGATTCGGCTATGGGCATTGACTACGAGGTGGATGTGACCAAGCCGGAGGGCGAGCGTGTGAAGATTTTGCGCATGAGTAATGGCGAACCTTTTGATGAAAATAAAGTGTATCGCGTGGCGATGAACAGTTATCGTGCCAACGGTGGTGGAGAATTGCTCACTCGTGGCGCAGGCATTCCGAAAGAAGAATTGGAAAGCCGCATTGTGTATCGCAGCGAAACAAATATGCGCACTGCGCTGATGAAGGTGATTGAGAGCGCTGGAACCATAGAACCTAAACCTGGTCGCAACTGGAAGTTTGTGCCCGAAAAATGGGCAAAACCTGCTCTTGAACGCGACCGCAAAATATTATTCAAAAAATGATGAAACGAATTTTTCTGACCATAGCACTGGTTTTTGCTGCAGTATTTGGCGCTGTGGCGCAGGAGATTTATGAAGATGTGAACCCCAACATTGCAGTGGCTGGCACATTCTATTTCGATGGCCCAGTGGTACAGGCTAAAGGCACCAGCTTTTGGTCGAAAATCTGTAAGCCATTTGCTACGAGCAAGGTGAAGCGTAAAATTAATAATGCGTTTAAGGATGCGGGTCTTGACGGTCCACGCTTGTCGCTTGAGTTGAAGCAGGATGGCTCGTTCGCTGTTCGTGCCAACGGGCTTCGCCTATTTTCGGGGTCGTATGCCTACAATTTGGCAGACAACAAGTTGACGCTGAAGTTTCTGGGTATACCAGCGGTTTCTGGTGTGGTTAAAAAGAATGGCAAGCGCATAGAGTGGGCACAGAAAGTGGATGCCTTTTTGTGGCTTGTGAATCAAGCGCATTTTGTTTTCAACAACGATGTGCTTGATGCTATCGCGAATTTCTCAAGAAAATACACCGATGTTTCAATTGGTGTGGCGATGAAGAGATGATGAAAGATGTTGGATATTAGAAGTTAGAAATTAGATTTTAGGCATTGGAAATTAGATATTGGAGATAACTTTTGAATATAAAGAAAATCCCTCAATCATAGGCGATTGAGGGATTTGTTGCACCGAAAAATGATTATGCGTTTGAGATTATTTTCTCATTGCGAAACCTACGCGCACACCGTCGAACGACTTGGAGATGTCGCCGATGGTGGAGAGTGTGCTATTGCCGCTGAATGCACTTACGGTTTGGAGCAAAGAAAGAATCTTCTTAGATTCGAATGTGAAGTTCATGCCACTTGTTGAGCGGGTGATGAAAGCGTTGAGTGTTATGAGAGTGGCTTTCATTGTGATTTGGCCGTTTGACGGGTCGAAAGTGTAGGTTCCAGCCAAAGGGATACCGGCAATCTTTCCTGAGAATTTTCCTTCTTTAGTGAATGTGAGTTGGGTGTTTGCGCTTGAAATTTTCAAAGAGTTGTACACCGATTGGAGTTTCGTGTTCACGGTCTTTGCTGCTACAGCGCCACCAGCCTTAGCCAGCACATTTTCGCTGGTGAATGCACATGCTGGTTCCACATAGCTCCAGCTGCCCACGATGTCTTGTTGAGAGAATTTCACGCTGCCCACCACGAGGTCGAGCAGTCCGCCAAGCGCGTTTCCACCGAGGTTGCCTAAAACATTTCCACTGCCAGTATTGGTGGTTGTGGTGCCTGTTTGATTACCAAAATTGCCCATAGAGCCACAGCTTTGCAGCATTAAGAGTGCTGCCGCTGCCATCATCATCATTTTCTTCATAGTTTATATAAAATTTTTTATAGAATTCTTCGAGATGAAAAGATTTGTCAGTACACAAAAATACTGCCTTTTTTTCAAACAGCCGACCATATTAGCCAATTTTTCAACGAAATGGGTGAAAAAACAGAAGAATACATAATTTAGCGACAAATAAATTTCAAAATTCAACATAATTCACTAAATTTGAGGAGAAGATTCAACCTTTGTCTACTGTGAAATGAATGGCGCCAAAGAGGGTTGGATTACTGATAGTGACCATTTTTAACCGTATATCAACCTCTTAATTTTTTTAGCAAAATGAAGAAAGTATTATCATTGAGTTTTGTTGCATTGATGGCATTGGCTCTTGCCACATCATGCTCTAAGAAGGAAGAAGCAAGTTCGGCAGCCACATTGTCGGAAGCTGTATCTGAAGTTGTAGATGATGCTGCTGAATCCAGCGCTGTGGAAGAAGTATTAAAAGAAGGTGAGAATCAGGCTGAAAGCGAAGCCGAAGCTGTGGTAAACGAAGCGGCAAGCGAAGTGCAAGAAGCCGAAGGCGCAGCAGGCACGAAGTATGACGCGGCAAAGGCAAAGGCCAAAGAACTTTACGAGCAAGGCAAGGAAAAAGGCAAGGAAATGCTCGAAAAGGGTAAGGAAAAAGGTAAAGAAGTTTACGACAAGGGCAAAGAAAAAGGAAAGGAAGCCCTTGAAAAAGGAAAGGAAAAGCTTAGAGATTTTCTGAATAAATAATAGCAAAACTGATGGCGCAGATGCTGTGCCAGGGCTTATGAAATATAGATGTTCGCTCGGGCTAATTGGCTCGGGCGTTCTCTT
>JAKSMA010000046.1 GCA_024400895.1 Muribaculaceae bacterium
TCTACGGTTTCATCTAAAGCTGGAACAATGTTTTAACTTCTGATTTGGACCAAGAAAATGTCGGTTTTTGGTCCAAAAGCGAATAAAAAATAGGTGTTTCGGGTGTTTCAGGTGTTTTAAGTATTTCATGTGATTCGAGTGGTTCGTAACATTCGTCACCACATCCTGCACTCCATCTTCGTATATTCATTCGATAAACCTTTCCGACACTTTCCACCATATATTTATTCCTGGTTATTCCACCGATTTGTGGTGTGGTGTCAACAAATCAATTTTTTATAAAATTGTGTCAAGATAAATTTGTGTAGGTTGCGAAAAATTAGTAAATTCGTAACGAAACCAAAAACAAAATTATTAACTAATAAATATCCCATACTATTGCTTAACATGAGTTATCTTAAGTTTGATAAAAACCTGATGATTAACCTGGAGCAGTCGCTTCCTCGCGAAATACTGCGCACTAATCAATCGGGGGCATATCACTGCACTACTATAGTGGGGGCAAATACAAGAAAACAACATGGACTTCTTGTGATTCCGATTCCGGAAATTGATGACAACAACCATGTGTTGCTCTCGTCGCTCGACGAAACCGTGATTCAGCATGGAGCACCTTTCAATCTTGGCTTGCACAGGTATTCCGGTGATGTGTTCAGCCCAAATGGGCATAAATATATTAGAGAATATGACTGCGAGCGTGTTCCCACTCACACATTCCGTGTTGGTGGTGTGATTTTGAAACGAGAAAAAATCTTTATCACCAACGAAAATAGAATTCTTATTCGTTACACTCTGGTGGATGCTCACTCTAAAACCACTTTGCAATTCCGTCCATTCCTTGCTTTCCGTAACGCTAACGACCTTTGCGTAGAAAATCAGGTGGCAAGTAGAGAATATCAAGAAGTGTCCAATGGTATTTCTACCTGTATGTATGAAGGTTATCCTACCTTGTACATGCAAGTGAGTCATAAGCCAAAATTCGTGTTCGATCCACATTGGTATAAAGGCATTGAATATATTAAAGACCAAGAACGAGGTATTCCTTACACTGAAGACCTCTATGTGCCTGGGTATTTTGAAGTAGATGTGAAGAAAGGTGAGTCGATTATCTTCTCTGCTGGTGTTAGCGAAGTGAATACTCGCAATCTCAACCAGATGTATGAAGACGAAATCAAGACACGCACTCCACGCACAAGTTTCTACAACTGTTTGAAGAACAGTGCGAAGCAATTTTATGTAACCAACCCTGATGGGCATTATATGTTGGCAGGCTATCCTTGGTTTAAATTGCGCGCCCGTGATGAGTTTATCGCTCTTCCTGGCTGTACACTTTCAAATCATCACCGCCCCGACTTTGAAGCTATAATGGATACAGCTTCCGAATGCTTCAATAAATGGATGAAGACTGGTGAGCCCGACAAGAATTTACAGGGTATAGATCTTCCAGATGTCCCTCTTTGGGCAATCTGGGCAATCCAGCGCTATTCACACGACACAGATGTGCCAACTGCAAGAAAACGTTATGGCAAATTGGTGGCTTCGCTTATCGACTTTATTATTGATGGCAAGCATCCTAACCTGAAAGTGGATGATAACGGGCTTGTAAGAACTGATGGTACACAAAGACCGATGTCGTGGATGGATGCTTCAAGACCCGATGGCACACCTCTGATACCACGCACAGGTTATCTCGTAGAATTTAATGCACTTTGGTACAACGCGTTGATGTTCTTGCAGCAGATGTATGCCGACGATAAGAAGATGTCGAACAAAGTGGAACGCTGGACAAAGATTAGCGACGCTTATGCTACTTCTTTCGCCCCAACTTTCCTCAACGATTATGGCTATCTCTATGACTATGTGAACGGTGCATACACAGATTTGAGTGTTCGCCCCAATATGGTAGTAGCAGTAGGAGTTGATCACACTCCGCTCGACCGTCGCCAGCGCAAGCGTATACTTGATGTGATTACGCGTGAACTGCTCACTCCTAAGGGCTTGCGAACATTGAGCCCTAATAGTTATGGCTATATTCCACTGTATGTGGGTTCGCCTGAGCAACGTGAAATGGCATATTTCTCTGGCTCTGCTCGTCCTTGGCTTATGGGATTCTATTGTCACGCCTATGTAAAGGTGTTTGGCATTGGTGGACTCTCGTTTGTGAACAGAATGATGATTGGATTCGAAGATGAAATGTCGCAAGGTGGTATTGGTACACTTTCTGAATTGTACGACGGCAACCCTCCATTCATTGGTCGTGGAGCTGTGAGCTTTGCTGCTAATGTGGGTGAAATACTTCGTGTGTTGCGTCTTTTGAAGAATCTTGATGTTTAACCGTTAATTGATTAACCTGACGATATGAAAGCTTTAATGTTTGGCTGGGAATTTCCTCCTCACATTCTTGGTGGTCTTGGAACCGCAAGCTACGGTCTCACTAAAGGTATGGCCGATTGCGGTGATATGGATATCACTTTCGTTATTCCTAAGCCCTGGGGCGACGAAGAGAAGGGGTTTGCAAGAATTATTGGCGCTAATACCACTCCTATCGCTTGGCGTGACGTGAATAGTGAATATGTGCAAAGCCGCATTGGGAATGTGATGGATCCCCAGACTTATTATGATTTGAGAAATCACATATATAGTGACTTCAATTATATGAATACTAACGACCTGGGATGTATAGAATTCTCTGGTCGCTATCCTGATAATCTTGTTGAGGAAATCAACAACTATTCAATTGTGGCTGGAGTGATAGCTCGTACCATTCCTTGCGACGTGATTCACTCGCACGACTGGCTCACTTATCCTGCTGGCATTCATGCCAAGCAGGTGACAGGTAAGCCATTGGTTATCCATGTGCATGCTACTGATTTCGATCGTAGCCGTGGTAATGTTAACCCTACAGTCTTTAATATAGAGAAAGACGGCATGAACAATGCCGACCACATTATCACTGTAAGTAATCTTACACGTCGCACAGTGATTGAGAAATATGGAATTTCTCCCGATAAGGTGACCACTGTGCACAATGCAGTGGAGCCTTTAAGCCAGGAATTGTTGAATGTGACTGTGCCCCCAAAGCACGACAAGGTGGTTACTTTCCTTGGCCGTATCACGATGCAAAAGGGACCTGAATACTTTGTTGAAGCTGCAGCTCAAGTGCTCAGCAAGGTGAGAGGCGTTCAGTTTGTCATGGCTGGCGGTGGAGATATGATGGAAAAGATGATTCGTTTGGCTGCACGTCGTGGCATCAGCGACCGTTTCCACTTTGCTGGTTTCTTGCGAGGCAAGGAGGTGTACGAGATGCTGAAAGCTAGCGATGTCTACATTATGCCTTCGGTAAGTGAGCCATTCGGTATTTCGCCTCTGGAAGCGATGCAGATGGGGGTTCCATCTATCATTTCAAAGCAGAGCGGTTGTGCCGAAATTCTTAACAATGTGATAAAGGTCGACTATTGGGATACCAATGCCATTGCCGATGCTATCTATTCAATCATTAAGTATCCAGCAATGTATAAGGAGCTTCGCGAAAAGGGTCTTGAAGAGGTGAATCAGATTGTTTGGAAGAAGGCCGGTGCCAAGGTAATCGACATCTACAAGAAAGTGATTAACCGATAAAACATTTTAATTTTTAAAACAACAAAAAATTAATATAAAGCAATGAAAGCAATTTGTTTTTATTTTCAAATACATCAGCCATTCCGCTTGAAGAATTATCGTTTCTTCGACATTGGCAATGACCATTATTATTATGATGATTTTGCCAACGATGAAATCATCACTCGCATTGCTCAGCGTTCATATCTTCCTGCAAATGAAATGTTGCTTGATATGATTAAGCAATATGGCAAGAAATTTAAAGTGGCGTTCTCTATCAGTGGCACTGCTCTCGAACAGCTTGAGGTGTATGTGCCTGAGTTCATCGAGTCGATGAAAGAATTGGCCGACACTGGTTGTGTGGAATTTTTGAGTGAAACCTATGCTCATTCACTTTCTTCTCTTGAAGACCCTGAAGAATTTGTCGCTCAAGTTAAAGACCACGATACAAAGATTTATCAACTTTTCGGTAAGCATCCTAAGGTGTTCCGCAACACTGAGCTTATCTACGATGATGATATTTCTGCCATGGTTCAGGCAATGGGCTTTAAGGGCGTTATTACTGAAGGCGCAAAGCACATTCTGGGATGGAAATCACCAAACTACCTCTATTCTTCTCCTGTAGCTCCTAAACTGAAGCTTCTTTTGAAGAATCCTAAGTTGAGTGATGATATTTCGTTCCGCTTCAGTAATCCTGATTGGGCCTCTTATCCTCTCACTGCTGATAAGTATATCGATTGGATTGCAGCTCTTCCAGAAGAAGAACAGCTTGTGAACTTGTTTATGAACTATGAAACATTTGGCGAAATGCAGCCGCGTGAAAGTGGTATTTTTGAATTCATGAAGGCTCTGCCACGTTTTGCTGCAGAAAGAGGTATTGAATTCCTTACACCAAGTGAAGTGATTGCAAAAATGAAACCAGTGGGCGAGATGCCAGTCATGCACCCAATTTCTTGGGCCGACGAAGCGCGCGACACCAGTGCTTGGCTCGGTAATACGCTCCAACAGGAAGCTGTGAAGAAATTGTATTCAATTGGTGAACGAGTTCGTCTTTGCCAAGACCGACGTATCAAGCAAGATTGGTATTATCTACAGGCAAGCGACCACTTCTTCTATATGTGTACAAAGCATAGTGCAGATGGTGTCGTTCACTCCAACTATAGCCCATATGATTCACCTTACACAGCCTTCACTAATTATATGAATGTGCTGAGCGACTTTATGATTCGTGTGCATGATCAGTATCCAGAATCGATTGATAACGAGGAATTGAATGCATTGCTTCTCACTATTCGCAATCAGTCGAATGAAATCACACAACTTCACAGAGAAGTGGAATTGCTCCGCAACAACATTGTGAAAGATACCACAGGTGATTTCCCTGTTGATGAGCCAAAGGTCAAAAAGGTTGCAAAAAAAGAGGATAAGAAAACTGTAAAAAAATCCACTAAAAAAGCAACCGCCAAAAAGGCTGCAACAAAGAAATAATAATGATTTCTAAATAATTAGAATATGAGGACGAAAAACAACTCGCCCTCATATTTATTATGATAATGCGATTATAACAAGAAAATGTGCTAACTTCGCATTAGAAAAAAAATGAATTAATATGAAACAGAGCTTTTTATTATTGCTTATGGCAACAACTATTGCTTCTCAAGGAATGGCGCAGTCAACGATTCCTTATCCAAAAGCAAAAACAGTAAATCAAGTCGATGAATATTTCGGCGTGAAAGTGGCTGACCCTTATCGCTGGCTCGAAGATGATAACTCTGCCGAAACAGCAGCGTGGGTGGAAGCAGAAAACAAGGTTACTCAAGATTATATTTCGAAGATTCCATTTCGAAATGCGCTGAAGGATAAATTGATGAAACTTCAGAACTATGAAAAAATGGGCATTCCGTTTAAGCATCATGGGAAATATTATTTCTATAAGAACAATGGCCTCCAAAATCAGAGTGTGCTTTACGAAATGGATTCGCTCGACGGTACACCTCGTGAAGTGCTTGACCCCAACAAATTGTCGGATGATGGTACTGTGGCTTTGAAATCTGTGGATTTTTCTAAAGATGGCCGATATATGGCTTACACTATTTCACGAAGCGGAAGTGATTGGAACGAAATATATGTGAAGGATATGAACAGTGGAAAGTTGCTCGAAGATCATATCGTTTGGGCTAAGTTCACTAATGCTTCCTGGCAAGGCAATGGCTTTTACTATAGTGCCTACGATGCTCCTGAAAGCGAACTTTCAAGCAAAAACGAATACCAGAAAGTGTATTATCACAAGTTGGGAACCCCACAATCGCAAGATGAACTTGTGTTCCGCAGTTTTGAGGAACCATTGATGTTTCACATGGCTGCCGTTAGCGACGATGAGCGATTTGTGTATATGCTGCAGAGTGATGGCGATGGTAATGTGCTGTATGTGAAAGACTCAAAAAGTGAAAATCCACGATTTATTCGATTGAACAATTCCTGCGATTTTGATTTCAGTCCAATCGGTAACGATGACAAACATATATTTGTTCAAACCAACGAGAATGCTCCAATGGCTAAAGTTCTTGCTTTTGATATTGATAATCTGGGATTAGGAAAATGCCGTGATTTCATAGCAGAATCAGATGTGATGTTGACATCGCTTCAGATGGCTGGCAAGAACCATTTTATCGTGAACTATGAGAAAGATGCTGCAAGTCATGCTTATTTGTTGGATAAGCAGGGGAAAAACTTGGGCGAAATAGAATTGCCCGGTATTGGCTCGGTAGGATTCAGCTCTAATGATGAAACCGATGAGGTGTTCTATAATTTCACAAGCTACACAACTCCTGGCTCAATTTATTCTTACGATATGGCCACAGGTAAGTCAAAACTCTTTTGGAAGCCAAATGTGAAATTCGATAGCGATAAATATATTACTGAACAGATTTTCTATACCAGCAAGGATGGAACGCGTGTGCCAATGTTTGTTACTCATAAAAAGGGCATGAAATTGGATGGAAAAAATCCCACTTTGCTCTATGCGTATGGAGGTTTCAGTATTAGTTTGAATCCGTCATTTAGCGTCAATCGTATTCCATTTCTTGAAAATGGTGGTGTGTATGTGGTTGCCAATATTCGTGGTGGTGCAGAATATGGCGACAAGTGGCATCGTGATGGCACAAAGCTGAAAAAGCAGAATGTTTTCGACGACTTTATCGCTGCTGCGGAGTTTCTTATCGCTAATAAATACACTTCAAGCGATAAGTTGGCTATTATGGGAGGTTCAAATGGTGGTTTGCTAATGGGTGCTGTGACTAATCAGCGTCCCGACTTATTCCGTGCTGTCATAGCTCAAGTAGGTGTGATGGATATGCTGAGATATCATTTGTTCACCATTGGTTGGAATTGGGCATCTGATTATGGTCGTAGCGACGATAGCAAAGAGATGTTTGAGTATCTTCGTGCCTATTCACCTCTCCACAACATTAAGAATGATGGCACCGCTTATCCCGCTATTCTCGTGACAACTGGTGACCATGACGACCGTGTGGTGCCTGCACATTCTTTCAAGTATGCAGCAACGCTTCAGGCGGCAAATACTGGCAACCAACCTAAATTGATTCGCATCGACAGCAAAGCCGGTCATGGTAGCGGAAAGCCAATCTCAAAGGTTATTGATGAAGCTGCTGACTATTACGCATTTATGATGAAGAATTTGGGGATGAAGCTTAAATAACACTAATCTCTATATAACTAAATGAGGGTACCAACTGGCACCCTCATTTAGTTTATCTATTCTATGATGAATTATTTATTCGTCGAATTTGCGATAGCGGATTCGTTTTGGTTCTTCAATACCCAAACGTTTTGCCTTATTCACTTCATAATCTGAATAGTTGCCGTCGAAGAAGAATACATTGCCGTCACCTTCAAAAGCGAGGATATGCGTACAGATTCTGTCTAGGAACCAGCGGTCGTGACTGATGACTACAGCGCAGCCAGCAAATGCTTCCAAACCTTCCTCAAGTGCACGAAGTGTGTTCACGTCAATGTCGTTGGTAGGTTCATCGAGTAAGAGCACATTACCTTCTTGTTTGAGCGCAAGGGCTAATTGCAGGCGATTGCGTTCACCACCCGAAAGTACTGCACATTTTTTTTCTTGATCTGCACCTGCAAAATCGAATCGGCTGAGATATGCGCGAGCATTGATTTCGCGTCCACCCATTCGCATTAATTCATTGCCTTGGCTCACCACTTCATACACGCTCTTTGTTGGATCTATGTCCTTATGCTGTTGGTCAACATAAGCCAACTTCACTGTTTCGCCGACAGAGAATGAACCTGTATCAGGCGTTTCAAGTCCCATAATAAGTCGGAATAGGGTAGTCTTACCCACGCCATTAGGACCAATTACACCGATAATACCAGCAGGAGGTAGTGTGAATGAAAGGTCCTTATACAAAAGTTTGTCGCCGAATGATTTAGAGATACCTTGTGCTTCAATCACATTGTTGCCCAAGCGAGGTCCATTTGGAATGAATATTTCCAGATGTTGTTCCTTTTCTTTCTGATCTTCGTTGAGGAGTCGGTCATAAGAATTCAAACGAGCTTTACCCTTTGCTTGACGGGCTTTTGGAGCCATTCTCACCCATTCCAATTCTCGCTCAAGAGTTTTACGGCGCTTACTTGCCGCTTTTTCTTCTTGAGCCATTCTTTTAGATTTTTGGTCGAGCCATGAAGAGTAATTCCCCTTCCATGGAATACCTTCGCCACGGTCGAGTTCAAGAATCCACCCAGCCACATCATCAAGGAAGTAACGGTCGTGGGTTACTGCAATCACAGTACCTTCGTATTGGTTAAGGTGCTGTTCCAACCAGTCGATACTTTCTGCATCAAGGTGGTTGGTAGGTTCATCGAGCAAGAGCACATCTGGTTTCTTGAGCAGCAAGCGGCAGAGTGCCACACGGCGTCGTTCACCTCCAGAGAGGTGTTCTGCTTTTTGGTCAGCTGGTGGGCAGTTGAGGGCTGCCATTGCACGATTGAGTCGGGTGTCAAGATTCCATGCATCGGTAGAATCAAGAATGTTTTGAACTTCAGCTTGTCGAGCAAATAGTTCGTTCATCTTGTCCTCGTTTTCATAATATTCTGGGAGCCCAAATTTTTTGTTGATTTCTTCATATTCTTCCAATGCGACGCTCACTTCTTAAACCCCTTCTTTTACGAGTTCAAGTACTGTTTTGTTGTCGTCGAGTGGAGGATCTTGTGGAAGGTAGCCCACAGTATAGCCTGGAGCCCACACCACATCACCTTGATAATCGTTGTCAATACCAGCAATGATTTTGAGCAAAGTTGATTTACCGGCACCATTCAGACCGATAATACCGATTTTTGCTCCGTAGAAAAATGATAGATAAATGTTTTTTAGGATGGTTTTATTGGTTTGCTTAATAGTTTTGTTCAAACCAACCATCGAAAAGATAATTTTTTTGTCGTCAACAGTTGCCATGCTAATTTGTATGGATAATTGTTATATAATTTGGCGATTGATATTTTTACAAATTTACAAAAACTATTTCAAATTACCTCGGCCATTCTTCGCAATGCTTCGTTTATTCTTTCGCGTTGAGTTGCCAAGTTGATGCGAATGTAGCCTTCTCCTGTTTTTTCACCGTACATAGTGCCGCTATTCACCCATACATGAGCTTTGTCCAAAAGCATTTTAGTGAATTCGTCACTACTCATTCCTGATGCTGATATGTCAATCCAGGAGAGGTAGGTGCCTTCAAGTTTTATAACTTGGAATTTAGGGAAGTTTGTCGCAAAAAATTCTGTCAACAATTTGTAGTTCCCGTTTATATAATTACATAGTTCATCAATCCATTCTCCACTTTCGTTATAAGCAGCCATCAATGCTTCTACGCCAAATGGATTGACATCACACACTTCATTAATGTTGATAGCTTTGTCTATTTTCTCAAGCCAATCAGGATTACTTGTAACGACATTGGCAATCTGCAAGCCTGCAATATTGAAAGATTTGCTTGGTGAAATACAACTGATGCATTGATTCTGAAGAACTTCAGAGATGGATGGGAGAGGTGTGTATTCATTTCCTGGCATCACGAGCTCGCAATGAATGTCGTCGCTGACAATAATCACATTGTGCTTAATGCAGATTTCTCCCAGTTTTGTCAATTCTTCTTTTGTCCAAACTCTGCCAGCAGGATTATGGGGATTGCAAAGAATCAGCATTTTTGCTTTTTCGTCTTGTGCCTTTTCTTCTAAATCCTCGTAGTCCATTACATATGTATCGTTAATTCTTTTGAGGGGATTTTCTACAATATCACATTCATTGTTTCTGATACTTGAGAAAAAACAGTTGTAGTCTGGAGTTTGCAGAATCACTTTATCCCCTGGGGTGGTAAATGCTTTAATAACTGCAGAAACGGCAGGCACCACACCAATTGTGTAAGTCATCCATTCTCGTTTGAAATGCCAATTGTGTCTTGAGGCAAACCAGTTTATGGATGCTTGGTAATATTCCTCTGGCACTTTCACATATCCATATACAGGATGTTCTGCTCTGCGTTTAATAGCTTCTTGAATTGGTGGAGCAATTTCAAAATCCATATCAGCAACCCACAATGGAATAATGTCGCTATCATTATCCACAGCCCATTTATATGAGTTTGTGTTCTTGCGTTCAATAGTTTTGTCGAAGTTGTATTTCATTATCTTGTTTTAATGATGCAGTTTGCAGGTTGTTTTATATTTTCGTCAATAGTGATGCTGCCAATCTCATCGGCAATGATTAGACCACTTGTTGGATTTTTAATATTAGTGATTCTTCCATTGATTTGAGCGTCAACAGTAGAATATTCAAATGCACGATCACAGTCGTTCCCAAATGTGCAATCGACAAGTTTTAAATTCTCGGCATAGCAGAGTGGTTGTTCGCCAGTGATGTGGCATCTTACAAGTGTCATGTTCTTTGAATGCCATCCAAGGTATTCACCATTGAGCTCTGAGTCATAAATTGTCACATTTTCTGTTTCCCAGAATGCGTCCTTGGTTGTGATTTTTGCATGATGAAGTTCTACATTCTTCACATATTGGAATACATATTTGCTATCAGATACGAGGTTTTCAATCTTGATGTTCTTGCTACCCATAAATGGATATGTGCCCTCGTGAAGAGTGAGATTTGTGGCTTCAAGACCATTGATATTCCAGAATGTTTCATCGGCATCATTTATGGTGACATCACGGAGTGTCAGATTTGTCATTTCTCTAAACAACTTTGGCGCATTGATGATGCAATGTTCCATTATCATGTCGTTGGAATACCATATAGCAGAACGGGATTCTGGAGCAAAATAGCATTTTGAGATTAAGCTTTTTTCTACATGCCAAAGCGGATATTTGCCAGCAAAGTGACAGTCGACAGCTTCTATATTACTGCATTCTTTCAATGCAGATTCGCCTTCGCCAATTGTGACTTTTTCCAAACGTAGGTTATGTGATTCAAAGAGTGGACGCTCTCCTTCAAATTTTTCATTATTTATGGTCTTCATATGCTTTCTTAATTACTGTTTAGTGATTTTTTGATTTTAATCCATTTTCCAGAACATAGTCTTAGTAAGTACATTGAGCCTCTAAATATGAGCTCAATGCACATAGCAAGCCAAACGCCTTTTAATCCCATGGTAGGTGCAAGAATGGCTGACAGCGTGAGTCTTACGCCCCACATGCTTGTCAAGTTGATTCCACAAGGTATGAGGGTGTCGCCAGCACCAACAAATACTCCATACGACACGATTGATGCAGCAAAAAAGGGCTCCGCAAAAGCTTCTATACGAAGTGCTTCGGCTCCTTGTTCAATAATGTCGGGTACTGGCGTGAGAAAACTCATCATTAATGGTGCAAACGCGTAGAGTAAAATACCCATAACAGCCATAATCACGATGCCCATAATTACTGTGATAGTGGCAAATTGCTTTGCTAATTTCTGCCTTGCTGCACCTATACTTTGGCCTACAAGGGTGGTTGCGGCATCGGCAATGCCATATCCTGGCATATAGCAGATGCTTTCTGCTGTTACGGCAAATGAATTTGCTGCGAGTGAAATGCTTCCGAGTGGAGCTACTATTGCTGTAATGATAATTTGGGCAGAACACATGAACAAGTGCTGTAATCCCATGGGGCATCCAATTCTGAATGCTTTGTTAATACAGACCCTTGTTGGGGAGAATGAACCTTTATCTTGCGTGAGCTTTAATTCTTTTGATTTAAAGCATGCATAATACATCATACAGATTGATGTGATCACTACTGCTATTATTGTTCCTATTGCTGCACCTTTCACTCGCATACCTGCACCAGGAATAGTTATGGCTATACCAAATAACTGAATATCGTGAGTAGGGAAGATGAACAAATAGTTGAATATGATGTCTAACACACACATCATTATATTCAATGTACTTGGAATTTTGATGTTTCCGCTGCACCTGAGCATGCCACCTCCGAGCATATTTAACGACAATAGTGGTATACAAGCACTAAAAAGGAGAAAATAGATGTTCGCATTGTTTCTGATATCATCACTTCCTCTCAGCCAAATAGGGAGATATCCGCTGATAATGATTCCTATGGATGCCAGGATTACTGAAAATATTATAATGCAGGTAATTGATTGGCGGAAAACGTCGCGTGCTTCTTTGTTTTTCTTTGCGCCGATTAGGTGCGCTACCTGTACACTGAAGCCCGATGTTGCAGCATTACATATCCCACTAAATAGCCAAGTTGAAGCCGCCACTAACCCAATGGATGCAGAATCATTAGCGCCTAATTGTCCAACC
>JAKSMA010000047.1 GCA_024400895.1 Muribaculaceae bacterium
GGAACGGGGGCTTTTGCGGGTGGACGGAGGATGGGTGGCGAAAAAAAAGGCACCTGCGGAACGGATTCCGCAGGTGCTTATGCGTGATTCCCATCTATGAGGGAATTGATTTCTATACTTATGAGAGGATCATGTTGATGAGGGCGGTGGCATCGCTTACGTCGACCACGCCGTTGCCATCGATGTCGCCAACCGACACTGGCACAACATCAACTCCAAGAATTGAATTGATGAGGGCGGTAACGTCGCTTACATCAACTACGCCATCCATATTGACATCGCCAGTGAGCTTATAATACATGAATGTGATGTTGTCGACATACACTTTAGCAGTGGTACTGCCACCTACTTGCGAAACGCGGTAATAGACAGGGACGCCGAGTTTTGGAACTTTGAATGTTGCAATGACATCGCTGTTGCCCGCCACTGCAACGTCGCCAGGGTTGAGGTCGACCCATACGCTGTCGGCAGGAATCATGTATTGCATCTTGAACTTAGCTTCAGAGGAGCCAGGGTTGAAGAAGTGCACAGAGGCCATGAATGGATTGATGGCAAGAGGCTCTGCAGTGGTGATTGCGCTTGGTTTCTTCATGGCTACAGAATACTTGTCGTCGTGAGTGTTGGCTGCAGTTGGAGCTGCAACATTACACTTGGTGAAATTCCAAGAGCAGAAGCGGCCACGCACGTTGGTTGCGCCACTTGTGCTTGTAGTGCCCATTGTCTCGAAGTCTTCAACAAGTTGCGATATCTCCTCGTTTTGCGACACAGTGAACGAAATTAAACTGCTTGCCTCGGTGATGCCAGAGATACCGAATTCATTCATTGTGCCATTCCAAGTGAGAATGTTGGCAGGAGAGGTGTTGTTGTCGAGAGCCGTCACCTTGTTTGTCCCCGGGAATGGGTCGGAAGTGTTGGCGCCAGATGTGCTGCCACCTGCGCGAAGCAATTCATAATAGTTGTGAGCGGGGTTAGCGTTAATTGTGTTGTTATACCACACGTTGGCGTTGGTAGAGTCGACACGGAACACGAGCATACCATGCCCAGGGAGGCTGGCATCCCATCTTGTTTTCTGACGGTTTTCAAGCAAGAAGTATTCGTTCTTGATAGGAGTTTTCAGCATCAATGCTTCATTGTAGGTCTGCATGTCCTTAATCTCATACTTTCCTTCCTTGTCGATTACCTTAGGCACAAGGAAGCCAGAAGCATAGCGTTCGAAGGCAGAATATCCAACAGGCACACGTCCATACTTGGCATAACTGCCACCTGCCATCACACTCCATTCGCCTGGGTCGTGGCTTTGGCCACCGGTTCCATAGTCGGTGTCGTATTCATCGGGCAAACCGAGCACGTGAGAGAACTCGTGGCAGACCACGCCGAGACCGTCGAGAATATTTTGGCGCTGAGATTCCCATCCATAAAGTTCAGTGGAGCTTGCATACTTGCCGAAGCGCTTACCATCGCGAAGAGGAAGGTCGTAGTATTCAAGTGACGACTTGTGAGGCCACAAGTAGTTGCCATTGTTGCCCGAATAGTTGGCACCATAGCCAGCCACGATAAAGTAAATCATGTCGACCATACCGTCGTTGTCGGCATCATATTTACTGAAGTCGACAGTTGCATCCAATGCAGCGATAGCCTTTGCGAACGCCATATAGGCATAAGCTGTGCTCTGCACATCGGTACACTTCATGTCGATGGTGACAGGGCCAGCCACATCGAACTGTGGTGCAAATTTGCCCATACTGTTTTGTGAGAAATAGTCGCGCACACCACCGATGAACATAGAGCCATAGGTGTTGGTGGTGCCATTCTCGTTCTTGTAACCCGCATAGTTCACATCGTTGAACATGTGGTTGTAGACCGAAGAGATATCGCTACGGGAGAACTTCTTGTCGCTATAGTTGATGAGAATGACCAAACCGCGGAAGTTTTTATAGTAGTCGTCGCTTTCTTTGGTTGCCACTTGGCGGCGCGCCTTGCGTGCACCTTCATTTGAAGACTTTTCAAAGAGCATCTTACCGGTTGCTGCCAAGAAAGTGAGGTCGGAAGCCGAACGCTGCACCTGATTGCGAGCGATGCGTGATGACGGAACCAGACGGTTGTTCTCCAATTGTGCATACACATAGTAGCCTGCATCATTTTTGACAATGGTGTAACCATCAACGGTGGTGGTGAAATGATAAAATTCATCGCCATGACCTTGGATTTCCAAAGTGGTGCCATCGGGCTGAGTCACTGTCACAGGATAGGGATACGCTGGTACTGCCGAAGCGCGAAGCATCGTCGTCAAACAGAAGAGCAGCAAGAAGATTTTTTTCATTATAAATGCTATTTTTGGTTATTATTATTATCTAATTAATAACAAACAGATTTTGACCCGCATCACTCGAGCAACGTTGCCGCCCACCGCAAGCAAGTCAAAATCTCAGAAGTGAAATTATATTTTTTAATGCCTGCCCCAAACAAGCACTATACATTATCCCAAAATCATACCGATGAGGGCAGTGACATCGGAAACATCAACTTTCCCATCACCGTTCACATCACAGAGTGTAGGATCGGCGGTGGCAGTTTCGAGGATATAGTTGATGAGAGCAGTGACGTCGCTCACATTCACGATGCCATCTTCGTTGATGTCGCCAGGTTGAATTTGCTCTTGTCCCTTCGCAGTATAGTAGATGGTGAAATTGTCGACAAAAGTTGGGTTGGTCTTGCTACCCGCAACCATACCAATGCGATACATCACCGCATGACGGCGAGAAATATCCACTGGCCAATAGAGAGTGAGCGTGGTGGCACCTTTCACGGTTTGAGAAGTTTCGCCATTCACCTTCACTGCGGTCCAAGTGGCACCATTGTCCTTCGAATAGGTCAACGCCATTTTCACTGCAGAAGCGCTTGGATTGAATACCTTTGCGCTCACTTGATAAGCATCGTAGTAGGTAGCAGTGCTTGTGAATTGGCTTGGGAGCTTCATTTGCACCGAATGAGTGCCATCGGCCTTTGTTGCGGCGCCAGGAGCAGCCACGTTGCACTTGGTGAAGGTCCAGTCGGCAAACTTACCGTTCACGCCAGTAGCACCTGAAGTGGCAGTGACCGGCATAGTTTCGAAATCTTCAATATCGCTCACGATTTCTCCTTCACGAAGCACCTTGAACGAAATCACACCATTTTCATCTTCTTGAATGCCTACAATGTTCCAAGGATTCTCAGAGCCATCAAAGGTCTTCAAGTTCGCCTCAGTGGTGTTGGTGAGCATTGTCACAGCCGATGCGCCAGGATAGGTGTCGCTGGCATCGCCTTCACCCTTCAGCACCTGTCCAGCACGGAGGAGCTGATAATAGTTGCGGTCGGGGTTATTATTCACTGTATTGTAGCTCCACACGCTTGCATTCGACGAATCGACACGAGCCACCAGCAAACCATGACCAGGGATGTAGGCATCCCAACGGTTTTTCTGACGATTCTCCAAAAGGAAGAATTCCTTAGGTTTTGGCGACTTAATCATCATCGTTTCGTTGCTGGTGTCAATTTGGTTGAGTGTATAGTCGCCAGTAGCGTTGATTACCTTAGGGGTTGAGAACCCGAGAGCATAGCGGTCGTAAGCCGAATAGCCCACAGGGGTTCGGCTGTAGTTGTTGTAGCTACCGCCCGCCATAATTTCCCACAAACCAGGGTGCTGGCTTTCGCCACCAGAATTTGCATAATCGGTGTCGTAGAGGTCGGGCAAACCGAGCACATGAGAGAACTCATGGCAAATGGTGCCAATACCATCGAGAATTTCACTTTTCTTCGAATAGTATTCGCAAGAGCAAGCGTAGGTGCGGAAACGGCCAACGTAAGTGCTCGACTTATGAGGCCAGATATGGTCGTCGGCCTCACCAGTATTAGCACCCACACCAGCGAAAATCATGTAGAACATGTCCACAAGGCCATCGCCATCACAATCGTAGTTTTCGGTTTTGACACCATAATTCTTGGTGGCTTGGTCGAGAGCGTTGCGCATGATGGAGCTCTGAGTGTTGGCGGAATTCACGATAGAGTAAGGCACGGTGATTGGCCCCACGATGTCGAAAGTAGGCTTAAACTTGCCCATACTGTTTTCCTCGTAGAAGTCGCGTACGCTACCGGTGAAGCTGCCCCATCTTGCAGCCGAACCGTCCTCGTTGGTGAAACCGGTATATCCTTTCTTGTTCACCATGTCGGTGTAGAATTGATTGGCATCGGAGCGAGAGAATGGATAGTCGTTGAATTGAACCAAGATAATCAAGCCACGGAACTTGCTGTAATCGATGCGCGCCTTTGAAGCGGCAGCATCGCGCTTAGCCTTAGCAGCCTTTGCCGAATTGACCTCCTCAACATCGGTCATACGCTTCGACACAGTGCTGAGATACAACTTGTCGGCAGCAGTGCGTTCGCTTTCGTTACGCGCCACCATAGCCGTAGGCTGCAACTGCCCTTGCACGCGTGGTGCATAGGTGAAGAAGCCCATATCGTGTTTCACAACAGTATAGCCATCTTCAGTGGTATAGAAATGGTAGAATTCATCGCCATTGAGGCGCACAGAGAGCGAACTGCCATCTGGCTGAGTCACCTTCACAGGATGTGGCACAGCTGGCACCGCAAACATTTGGCCCACACACATCAGTGCAAACGCCAATAAAAGGATATATTTTCTCATAATTCTGATATATAATCGAAAGTTAAATAAATTCGTTAATCTTCTGCCCCAAATCATAAGCACTACTTACAAATCATAAGCACCGCAATTGGCGCAATATGCAAATTTCGCTTTTTTTTTCCACCAAAGCAAGCATTTATGAAATTTTATACAACTTCTGCGCCAAATTAACGACTTTAAAAGAATTTTTGAACATATCTCCCCACCAAATTTGAATATCAGGAATAAATTGCTGGCTATCTATTATCTTTTCACAACTTTTTCAAGAGATTTTGCGGGGTGAAATTCCAACTTTTCAAAGGATTTTCAAATAGGATTTTCCAACTTTTCAAAGGATTTATGCTTTTTTCGCTTCTGCGGAGATGGAAGGAGGGGGATTTTGTTAGTGTTTTTTTAGCTGTTTGATGGGGCAGGTGGAGGCTGTGCAACAACGGCAGCCCCCGCGGCCTTGCCTGTGGCGACGGAAGAGACCTGTCGCCACCCATACTACGAGCGCCAGCACCACAAGGAGCAATATCCAACTCTGCAGATTCATCACAATATCATTTCAAGAATGTATCGTACGACTAATGCCACACACCATGCTACAGCACATTGCCACACTACCATAGCCACAGCGTGGCGGTTGCTCAACTCTTTTCGCACGGTGGCGATAGTGGCCACGCAAGGTGTGTAGAGCAGGCAGAACACCAAGAGCGAATAGGCGGTGGCGGTGGTAAGAATCGACGACAACGCTGTGCTGCTGCCAAAGAGCACAGTGAGGGTGGAAACCACGCTCTCTTTTGCCATAAAGCCAGAAATGAGCGAGGTGGTGATGCGCCAATCGGCAAAGCCAAGCGGTGAGAAGATTGGGCTGACGAGACTTGCTAAACTTGCCAGGATGCTGTCCTGAGGATTGTCGACAAGCGAAAGGTGGAAATCGAATGTCTGCAAAAACCACACCACGATGGTGGCAATGAAAATCACGGAGAATGCCCGTTGCAAGAAGTCCTTGCCCTTGTCCCAAATGAGGCGGAGCACACTCACTGCGGTGGGAATGCGATAATTGGGAAGCTCCATCACAAATGGCACTGGCTCGCCACGGTAAATGGTGGCTTTGAGCACAAATGCAGCAATGATGGCCACCACGATGCCCAACAGGTAGAGCGAAATCATCACGAGCGCCCCATGCTCGGGGAAAAACAGTTGGGTGAAAAATGCATAAATAGGCAACTTTGCGGTGCAACTCATAAACGGCGTGAGCATCACGGTGAGCTGACGGTCGCGTGCCGATGGCAGGGTACGGCTCGCCATCACACTTGGCACTGAGCAACCGAAGCCCACAAGCAACGGCACAATGGAGCGACCCGAAAGACCTATTCGACGCAGCGACTTGTCGGTCACGAAAGCGATGCGCGCCATATAGCCGCTATCTTCCAAAATGGAAAGGAAGAAGAAGAGGGTGAGAATAATAGGCACAAAACTTACTACAGCCCCTACCCCACTGAACACGCCATCAATTATCAGCCCATGCACCACATCGCTGATGTCCCACGACTGAAGGAGGGTGTCGGTCTGGGCTGTGAGCCATTGGATACCACTGTCGAGCCATTCTTGCATGGTGCCACCAATCACATCAAAAGTGAGCCAGAAAATAAGGCACATAAATGCGAGAAATGAAGGGATGGCCGTCCAGCGACCAGTGAGCACGCTGTCGATACGGCGGCTGCGCTTATGCTCGATGCTGTCGACAGGTTTCACCACCGAACGGGCACAGATGCGCTTGATATACGAAAAACGCATATCTGCCATCGCAGCCGATGGATCAAGTCCACGCTCATCCTCAAGTTGTCTCAAAATATGATTAATGGTGTTGAGCTCGTTTTGCGACAGTTGAAGAGCCTCAATCACCCTCGCATCGCCCTCAATCACCTTGCAAGCGGCAAAACGCAGCGGTATACCCGCCGCCAGTGCATGGTCTTCGATGAGGTGAATCACTGCATGGATGCAGCGGTGCACAGCGCCGCCGTGTTCCGAGGGACTACAGAAGTCTTCACGGCGTGGTCCTTCCTGATAGCGCGCCACATGGATGGCATGCTCAATCAGTTCCTCCACACCTTCATTCTTCATCGCCGAAATGGGCACAACAGGGATGCCGAGGCTCGTTTCCAATTCGTTGATGTGGATGGTGCCGCCATTGTGGCGCACCTCGTCCATCATATTGAGCGCAAGCACCATCGGAATACCCAATTCCATCAGTTGCATCGAGAGGTAAAGGTTGCGCTCGATGTTGGTGGCGTCCACTATATTAATGATGCCTTGAGGCTTGGCATTGAAGATAAACTGGCGCGACACAATCTCTTCGCTGGTGTAAGGCGAAAGGGAGTAGATGCCCGGAAGGTCGACAACCTCGGCATCGGCATGCCCCTTGATAACACCCGATTTCTGGTCAACGGTGACGCCAGGAAAATTTCCCACATGCTGATTTGCGCCCGTGAGCGAATTGAAAAGCGTGGTCTTTCCGCAATTCTGGTTACCCAGCAATGCGAAAGTGAGTTTGTCGTTAATTGGGAGCGGATGCTCTTCGTCTTTCTTGTGGAAACGTCCTTCTTCGCCCAAACCGGGGTGCTCGGTACGCGCAGTTGTGGGTTGGTCGGTATGCTGATGGGGAGTGCCTTTCAAGCACTGCTGGCAAGGAGCGATATCAATTTTTGCCGCGTCATCTTTGCGGAGAGTCAGTTCGTAGCCGTGAATGAGCAGCTGCATGGGGTCGCCCATTGGCGCAAATTTCACCAACGTGATTTCGCTGCCAGGAATCACACCCATATCGAGGAAGTGCTGACGAAGTGCACCTTCGCCGCCCACCTTGGCGATTACAGCCGACTGCCCTATTTTAAGTTCATTTAATGTCATCTAAATTTCAAAAATATATGAGGAAAAAGCGACGCACAAAAACGCCAACTTTTCAATTTGCAAAATAACAACAAATTTCTGTGCTTTTCAATACCCATAAATTAGTAATTTCATGGGATTCGCTCATTATTTGTTGCCACAAACTTTCTTTTCGCCACAAAATTACCCACAATTCCCTGCAACCGAGTTGCAAAAATGGGCTACATCTGGATGTTCCGGGATTTCAGGCTTGGACCAAGGCCTGTCACATTAATAAAAAAATCGGCTGCACCTGCTGGCGCAACCGATTTTCAGATTTATATCGAAGTCGTTTTATTATTTACTTACTTCAGGTAGCTATTATTTAGCAGCCTTCTTTTCGCCACGCTTGATGAGGGCGTAAGCGGTAGGAGCAGCCACGAAGAGTGAAGCGCAAGTACCGAAGATTACACCGAGAATCATAGCGAAGTTGAATGCACGGATAGATTCACCACCGAAGATGAAGATTACCACGAGTACGAGCAATGTACTGATAGAAGTCATCATTGTACGGCTCAAAGTGCTATTCAATGCATTGTTGAAGGTGAGCTTCAAATCTTGTTTTGGGAAGAGCTTACGATATTCACGTACACGGTCGAATACAACCACGGTATCGTTGATTTGATAACCGATTACGGTAAGGATTGCCGCAATGAAGGTTTGGTCAACTTCCATAGAGAATGGGAGCAAGCCGTGGAGAGTGAAGAAGCCGATTACCAAGAATGAAGTGAGAGCCACAGCGGTTACAGCACCGAGAGAGAATGCCCAGTTGCGGAAACGGAGCAAGATGTAGAGTGCCATAGCAACGAGTGACCAGAACACAGCCCAGAGAGCTTCACGAGTCATATCGTCGGCGATAGAAGGACCTACAGCGTCAACAGAAACGATACCGAGCTTGTTGGCGTCGCCTTCAGTACCCTTATCGTTGCTGAATTGGTCGATAGTCATATTGCCGAGTTCCGACTTGAGAGCCTTGAAGAGCTTGCCTTGGATTTCCTTATCAACTTCAGCAGTGTTTTCTTTAACCTTGTAGTTGGTAGAAACACGTACGGTTTGGTCGTTATCGATGGTGATAACTGAAGAAGTTGCATCACCGAATTCAGCCTTAACCACCTTGTCGAGATCGTTAGCGCTTACAGCCTTGTCGAACTTAACGATGTAGTTGCGACCACCAGAGAAGTCGATACCGAGGCTCAATGGGCGAACGAAGAACATTGCAACGATGACAGCCACAGCTGCAGCTACTACAACAGAAGTCTTGCCACGCTTGCCAACGAAGTCGGCCTTAGTGTTTTGCAAGAAGTTCTTCACCATGCTTGTAGTGAAGGTCATAGTACCGAAACCGAAGCGGTTCTTGTTCACGAAGTTTTCGAGCACGAGGCGTGTTACGAACACAGCGGTGAAGAATGAACAGCAGATACCAACGATGAGGGTGATAGCGAAGCCGTGTACTGGACCAGTACATTCAGCAGCCAAGATAGCACCAGTGATGATAGAAGTGAGGTTACCGTCGAAGATTGCAGAGAATGCATTCTTGTAACCGTCGGCAACAGCAGCCTTCAAGTTCTTACCGTTGCGAAGTTCTTCCTTACAACGTTCGAAGATAAGCACGTTGGCATCCACAGCCATACCGAGGGTGAGCACGATACCGGCGATACCAGGAAGAGTGAGCACTGTTTGGAAAGATGCGAGCACACCAACGATGAAGAAGAGGTTGAGGAGCAAGCCAAGGTTAGCAATGTTACCAGCCTTAACACCATAAACCATCATCATCATCATCATCAAGAGAACGAGAGCGATAACGAATGAGATAACACCACTCTTAATTGATTCTTCACCAAGTGATGGACCAATCACGCGTTCGCTGATGATGTCAGGGCGAGCCACCATCTTACCAGACTTGAGCACGTTAGCCAAGTCGGTAGCTTCTTCTTGAGAGAAGTTACCAGTGATTTCAGTGTCGCCACCGTCGATTTGTTGATTTACATTTGGATAAGAGTAAACTACGTCGTCGAGAACAACTGCTACTTGACGGCCAATGTTAGCGCCAGTGAGGCGAGACCATTGACGAGCACCTTCGTCGTTCATCTTCATAGTTACTGCCATACCCTTGAGCTGTTCGAAACGAGTGTCGGCGTCAACAACCACGTCACCAGTCATAGATGGGCGGCCATTCACGGTCTTCAAAGCGATAAGAGCCACGAAGCCGTTTTCTTGAGCCTTCACGTCCCAGCAAAGCTTAAGGTCGTTGCGGATAACACCGTAGCGAGCAATTGCTGAATCGATGGCAGCTTTATCTTTTTCCTTAGCATAACCTACAACACAGCCGTTGCCAGTGATCTGGAGAGCCTTTGTGATGTCGAAGTCGGCATCTGCGACCTTCTTAGCTTCAGCCACCTTAGGTTCAGCTTCCTTCTTAGCAGAATCAGCTTTTTCGTCAGTCTTGGTAGAATCGTTAGCTTCAGCCTTAGGTTCTTCAACCTTCTTGCCAGAAGCGGCAGCCATGAACTTTTGGAAGTCGCTTGCGATTTCGCTGTATTTGTAGGTTTGATAGAATTCGAGGTTAGCAGTTTGTTGGAGCATCTTCTTTACACGTTCGCGGTCCTTAACGCCAGGGAGTTCGACGAGGATACGGTTGGTGTTAGGAAGTTCTTGGAAGTTAGGTTGAGTGATACCCATCTTTTCGATACGAGTAGCGAGCACGTTGAGAGTGTTCTTCACTTGTGCCTTAACTTCATCCTTCAGGATAGCTTCAACTTCGTTGTCAGAAACGTTAGGATTTTCCTTGATTTTTGACACCTTTTCACCGAAGATTGATTGCCAGTTGCTACCGCCATTGTTCTTGAAAGCTGCGCAGAATTCGTGAACAGGGTCAGAAGCGCCCTTAGATGCTTCAATCGCTTTTTTGAACTTTTCAGTTTCGTTCTTGTCTGACAATTCAACGAGAATGTCGGGAACTGAGAGTTCGAGAGTAGCAGTCATACCACCCTTCAAGTCGAGGCCGAGACCAAGTTGCTTTTCGCGAACGTCTTGCAAAGTGTAATAGCCCAGCCAAACCTTCTCCTGTGAGAGAGAATCGATATAACCGTTGTAGGCATCGTTATACTTCTTGCTACTGTGGTCAACCTTGCCGCCTGCAGCCTTCATAGCCACTGCAACAGCTTCATTTTCGTAGTGATTAGCCACGAAAGTGAATGACATGTAGAACAAGCAAATCAATACCAAGAAACCGGTTATAAGCTTAATAAAACCTTTAGTTTGCATGTGTAAAATTTGTTATTATTTATTGTTGTTTTATATACACCAAAAAGCGCTCTCTTCCAACAAAAGAGAGTTTACAGACTGCAAATATACAACAAAAACTTGAAGTTGAAAAACAATTTATAGGCGAAAATCATTTTTCTGTACATTTCACGCCCTTTTTGTGCCTTTCTCGCTCATATATTCCGCATTCAAATAAAGGTAAACGAGTGAAGTTGGGCAGACGCGACGACCAGGAGGCTTGCATCGGCATATCTAACTCCATATTAATGGCTTCCATAACCACACCATCATTAGAACCAATGTGGTGTGTTTGCGAAAATTTGCCCAAACAAGTATTTACACACAATTGTTAATCAACACTTTGCATAAGACCACATCAAAAGCCCCCCTCTGATTGCACATGAAATCATGGAGTCAAATTGCTCCATGATTGGAAAAATACCGCCAAAAGGCGTGAATTTCTCGGATTTTATTACTATATTTGCCATGTCGTGATGTGATTTTTCTTGTTTGATTTTTACAGCCCTAAGACAAGTAAAAACCCTGGCATGGCTAAAGAAATATTAGCAGGAATTGGGCATGAGGATCCTGAACTCTAATTTGTTTGGCATAAAGAATGAACAACCCTATGTTTTTCTGCTCTCACCTTCTTAGAATTATCAACAATGAAACTCATTACAATCATCCTGTCTCTTCTAATCGCTTTTAATGTTAAGGCGGTGGGAGTTGTTGCAGCTAGCCCAGGTGCAGCATTAGCTACTTCGACATCTACCGCAAAGAAGTCGTCGAGCAAGAACAAAACCACTTCAAAGAAGAGACAATCAAAGAAAGCAAAAAAATCCAAACTCAGCGACAGCTACATGAAGGGATATGAGGAAGGATACGATGACGGCTTTAACAATGGAGCTGACTATGGAACTGCATATTCCGACGATTACTACCCCCTGCCCGGAAAACTTCGCGGAAAAGCACGACGAGAGTATCTTGAGGGATATAGAGAAGGTTATCACGACGGCTTCGCTGATGGCCGTGGTGACCGCGACGGGTATTAACCCCCTATCAATAAATGGCATGGAACAGTTGACAAAATACTTTGAGGTAGTGGCTGAGTTGCACAAGATGGGCTATGAACAGATTCGCATGACCGAGTATGCCAGTCCTAATGGCACCGCCATGCGTTGCTGGATTACGGTTAAAAGCCGTTGTTGGAATATATTCGGTGGTTTTATAGAGGAAAAAGGACATGATGACCCGCTCGCAATCGTTTCTCTTAATGGAGAATTTGCTTGGGACACGTCTGGCATGTCACCACACGCAATCGCCGAGGAGTTTATTCGTCGCTATCCTGCATTAGCAGAAGCAGGAAGAGGCCGCGATGCAGAATATGTTAAGTGGTTTTCTATGGCACTCAACGAGGCAAGACAAGGGTATTTCTTCAGTGCTCTCATGGAGTGGCGCAACTGGATGGTTGAGGGACAAATAGACCTCGGCAACGGGCATTATCTTCCTTTGCCTCCTCCCGGAACCTCTG
>JAKSMA010000048.1 GCA_024400895.1 Muribaculaceae bacterium
GTCCACCCAACCGATACCATACCCGCCAAACCGACTTTGCAATTTCTCGCGAAGGTCCACCGTGAGCACATCTGCCTCAATCCAAGAGTCGGCGAAATAGCCTATTCTTACGGGTGATTTTGCATCAGATGCATGATGGAGTTTGTCGTAGAATTGTGCCATGCCATGCGCATCATCTTGCGCATAGTCCTCGATTGCCAATTGCGTATCGGCACAGTCGGTTTCTTGCGCTCCATTGCTTTGGGCTTGGGCACACGAAATGCACAGGAACAACATCATTCCACCAAAAAGTCGACTCGATACCATACTAATCATCTCTAATTGAATTGCAAATATACCACTTTTATTGATTGAAATTGCAAAATTTGGGGCAAAACTCTTGACCGATTCGCAAAAAGGGGCAATTTTCTGCAATATTAATGTGAAAAAATGCCTAATTTTGCCGATAATAAATTCACCCATTCTTAAATTCACGCCGATGCGACAATCCATCTTTGCCCTCGTGGCACTCATTTCATCATTCGCAATGCATGCTACCATCACTGGGCTGAACGTCAAAAGCGACACCACCGTCTTCGACCGCACACTTGAAGGTGTTGGTTCTTTTAAATTCACCTACATCGCCGGAGGCGACGACTGCAATATCACAATGCGAGTGGTGGATGCAGCAAAAGGCAAGCCTGTGCAAGAAGACATCAACAACATTCCCGACGATATTGAAATGCAGCCTCATGGATGGGCGCTGGTGCGTCTGACCGACTGGACTACCGGAAAAAAAGACATGACAGAAGTTGACGAGAACGGATTCCGCCACTTTCCGGGGGTCGACGCTTCACATAAATTCAGCGTGGCTGTGGCAAGCAGTACTTACGGCTTCATATCTGAAGCCTATTTCGCAATGCCAACTGCCGACTGGAAGGGCACATGCAATGTCGACATCCGTTTCAAGGCACGGCCAATCGACGACGTGGACGGTAATGGCGAACTCAATGTGAGCGACATCACTGCTATTATCAGCATGATTCTCGGCGATGCCGAGACCGACCTCGTGATGGGCGACTTCAACCTTGATGGCGAGCTCAACGTAAGCGATGTGACCGACGCAATAAACAAAATCCTCAACAACTAACCACCAATATGCAAAGAAGCGACTTTGAAATAATGGCCCCTGTAGGGTCGTGGGAATCTCTCACCGCCGCTTGGCAAGGCGGTGCCGACGCTATCTACTTTGGCATCGAGGGCTTGAACATGCGCAGCCGCTCAAGCGTGAATTTCTCGCTCGACGACTTGCACACTATCGCCCAATGGTGCCACGAGCACAATATGAAAAGTTATCTCACCGTGAACACCATCGTTTACGAAGAGGATATCGAATATATGCATAAAATCGTGGATGCAGCGAAGGAGGCGAAAGTGTCGGCTATCATTGCCAGCGACATGGCCACCATCGTGTATGCCCGCTCCATTGATGTGGAGGTGCACATTTCCACCCAAGTGAATGTGAGCAACAGCGAAGCCATGCGCTACTACGCCCAATGGGCCGATGTGCAAGTGCTGGCGCGTGAGCTCAACATGAACCAGGTGAAGGCGGTGCATGACGCTATCGTGAAGAATGATGTTCGCGGTCCTCATGGCGAGCAAGTGCGCATCGAAATGTTTTGCCACGGCGCCTTGTGTATGGCTGTGAGTGGCAAATGCTACATGAGTCTGCACGAAACCGGTGCCAGCGCCAATCGCGGCGCCTGCCGCCAAATTTGCCGTCGCAGTTATGTGGTGACCGACCGCGACACTGGCGACAAACTCGCCATCGAAAACAAGTACATCATGAGCCCTAAAGACTTGAAGACCATCCACTTCCTCAACAAGATGATTGATGCCGGAGTGCGTGTGTTCAAAATCGAAGGACGCGCCCGTGGACCAGAATATGTGCGCACCGTGGTAGAATGCTACAACGAAGCCATTAGCGCCATCATCGACGGCACTTACGACGAAGAGAAAATCGCGGCTTGGGACGAGCGACTGAAGATGGTGTTTAACCGCGGCTTCTGGGACGGCTATTACCTGGGGCAGCGCCTCGGCGAATGGACGTCGAAATACGGTTCAAGTGCCACACGCGTTAAAGTGTATGCCGCCAAAGGCATCCGCTATTTCTCAAAACTCGGCGTGGCCGAATTCCAGATGGAAGCTGGCGAACTCCATGTGGGCGACGAAATCGTTATCACCGGTCCCACAACCGGCGCCTTGCCAATGACAGTGGAAGAAATCCGTGTCGACCTCAAGCCAGTGGAAATGACCAAGAAAGGCCAACGCTTCTCCATCAAGACCGACACAAAAATCCGTCCAAGCGACAAGCTATTCCTCTGGCGCACAGTCAACCACGACCACCAATAACAAAAAAATGGCTAAAGGGGACGGTTCTTTTTAGCCATTTTTTCAGTCAATTCTCTCCTAAAGTTCAGCCGCTCAACAAGTATTTTAGCGACAAAAACAAGCCCCTTTCACTTCAAACATTAGCATTGTCATGGACGAGCAAAGACACAACGAACAAAATTATATTGTGGGATTAGGCGAAGTGCTTTTCGATTGCCTTCCAAGCGGCAAGCAGCTGGGTGGCGCTCCTGCCAATTTCGCCTTCCATGCATCACAGTTTGGACTTCACGGCATCGCCGTTTCGGCAATTGGAGCCGACGAACTGGGCGCAGAAGTGAAACACTTACTTTCAGAAAAGCTTCTTGATTTTCACCTTGAGGAGGTGGCCTACCCCACAGGCACAGTGCAGGTGACACTTTCTACCGGCGGAATCCCCACCTATGACATCTGCCTCGGCGTGGCCTACGACAACATCCCATTCACGCCCACAATGGCAGAAATCGCCCACAACACCTGCTGCGTGTGCTTTGGCTCGCTTGCGCAACGCACCGAAGTTTCCCGCAACTCCATTATGCAATTTCTCAAGGAGGTGCCTGCCGACGCGCTGAAGGTGTTCGACATCAACCTGCGTCAGAATTGGTATTCACGTGAAGTGGTGGAAGCATCGCTCATGCAATGCAATGTGCTCAAACTCAACGATGAGGAAATCAGCACCTTGGCAGCAATGCTCAGCCTTGACGATGTGCCTATACCCACCGCCGACCACCCACTCGCACTCACCGACATTGATATTCCATGCCGCACACTCATCAGCAAATACGGCATTTCCACCGTGATTCTCACTTGTGGCGTGAACGGATCGTTTGTGCTGACCGCTAATGAAGCGTCATATCTCCCGACGCCGAAAGTGCAAGTGGCTGATACCGTAGGGGCTGGCGACTCGTTTACGGGAGCATTTTGTGCCGCCCTCCTCTCTGGTAAGCCGATAGCAGAAGCCCACCGATTAGGAGTGGAGGTTTCCGCCTATGTGTGCACTCAAAATGGAGCCATGCCCACACTGCCGCCTCTTCTCACAAATCTCCAAAAATAGCCATGGATTCTTTCCGACAATCACTGGTTGGTGTGGCGCTTAAGCCACTCCTGCGGCGTCTGACCAGTGAATTTACGGAAATTACGATAAAATGATGCCTCAGAAGTGAAACCTGATTCCTCAGCCACAACCACCATTTTCACTGTTGGCGTTTGGCGAAGCACAATCTTGGCATGCTCAACACGCTGCCTGTTCACAAATTCCGAGAAATTATTGCCTTTCTGATTGATGTAGTGCGACACATAAGTGCGGCACACTCCGCACAGTTTCACCACATCAGCAATCTTCAGGTTGGGCACGAGATAGAGTTTTTGCTCCCTCATCAGCGCCTCCACTTTTTGCCCCACTTCATCGGTCAATTCTTCTGTGACCAGCTCTTCAGCATTCAGACATTCACTTTCTGAAAGAACATCTTGCGAATCGGCCTCGAATTGCTCTATCGTGAAATGGCGATGATAGCCAATGTAGCAGAGCGCATACTGGAGCACAGAAAATGCCGTAGCAATAGCCGCAAGGAGCCAGTCGGCGTGGCCGAAATAGCGCCGACCGAGCATATTTGCCTCAGCCGAGAGGACAGATGTCACAAAAATAGCTATCAAAAGTGATTTAATCGACGAGGTACTGCGCCCTTCCATATCCACATAAACGTCGGCAAGCCTTTGGTCGAAAGCACGTAGCCTTCTGTAGCCGAAATAGCAAACCAGCAGCACCTGCGGCACAAACACCACTTGACGAATGATGTCGGCCATTTCATCTGGCATAACGAATTTCAGCAGTGCAACCAACAAACCAGGAAGAAAAAGCGCATACATCCATCTGGGAACAGAAGTGGCTGTCAACCGACAGATGTAGAGATAATAAAGGGGATAAACCGAAAGTGAACAAAGTGTCCACAGGCATTCCAGCCCCTGGGGCAACCTACTGGTAAAATATAGAGCATGGCAGAAATACAGCAACACGCAAGCCAGTATGTAGTAAGTGAGTGTTCGCTTTGCGGCGTCGGACTTGTGATAGTTCAACACAAAAGTTATCAACCACCACAGGCACACAGCAAAAGGAGTAAAACTAAATACAGTCCTTACCATAAAAAAGTCAAAAGTCTTTGCTACAAAGTTACATAATTTCTCACAATGAATGTAAAAAAATCAACAAGACATAACATGTTGTTTTTTAATATTTTGTACACTTTGATAGTCATTTTAAAAAATAACGAATGGCAATTTGTACTTTTTGATAGTAAAAAACATACTGATGAAATAAAGAACAAACATCCAACTCTCTATATTTGTACACAAAATACTATTCAATAACCAAATTTTAAACCTAAAACAAAAAAGATGAAAAAAATTCTATTACTAATGACATTGACGCTCGTGGCATTTGCCGCCACAGCTCAAAAAAACATGGACGGCATAATTTTTGGTTTCAAGTATCACGGTAATGAACTCCACTACAGAATTTGGAAGGACCATGTCACCGTCACCAGCGAGGTGAGAAGTGAAAATTTCACGAAAGTGGTGGAAATACCATCAGAAGTGAAATACCAAGGCAAAACATATCAAGTTGTAGGATTCGAAAACTATGGTATTGTCGGTGCTAAAAATGTGGAAAAAATCATTGTTCCCGGCTCATTTAGGAGAGTAAAACTGCACTCATTCAAAGACTGTCCAGATCTTCGTGAGCTTGTTGTTCAAAATGGGGTTGAATCAATATCTGGCGAACCTTTCGAAAACTGCCCTAAAGTAAAAACAGTATATATACCAGCAAGTTGTGAAGTCACCAGCGAACATTGGTATAAAAAGAAACACGTTAAACTCGTAAGAAAATAAGCATTATGAAAAAGATTCTTTTATTACTTGCAGCGATGCTCGTGGCATCGGCAGCACTCGCTCAAAAGAGCATGATTGGTATCACATTCGGTTATCAATACAAAGGCAACGAACTCTACTACAAAGTGACATCAGACCCTTCTTCTGGCAATCCTGGCACAGTGGCTGTGACAAGCTGCGTGCAAAGCGCCAACCTCAAAGGCACCGTGTCTATCCCCGACGAAGTGAAACACAAAGGCAAAAAATACAAAGTCACATCTCTTGAAAAGAACGCTATTTGCCGCGACCACAATATCACAAAAATTGAGATTACTGGTCAAATCAAAAACATTCCTTCTGGTGCTTTCAGCTACTTGCCAGAGCTCACAACCGTATATTGTGAACATGGTGTAGAAACATGTTCCACAACCGCATTCGTGAATTGCCCAAAGCTCAAGACCGTAAGCGTTAGTAGCAGTTTCGACAAGAGCCATTTTGAAGGCACGAAGTTCGAAGGCTGTCCTAAAGCAAAAGTAACACGCCGATAACCTTATAATTAACATATAGCAATTTTTACAGAAAAGGCGATCCATACAGGGTCGTCTTTTCTCTTTCAATATATGTGCGAACGATGGCCCAAATTATAGCCATTAGAAACAAATATAGCCATTTATCCTTTTGAACTTTCTGGGATTATTGCTAAATTTGCGAAAACAACATTTATAAATCTCTCAACCCCACAATTATGAAGAAATATATCGCAATCGTGGCTTTCACTGCTGCATTATCCTCTATAATGCTTTCGTGTAACAAAAAAACCGACGCCAGCAATTCGTCAGCAGAAGTTTCTGAATCCGAAGTAGATACAACATGGCAACGCGACAGCATTGCACTGGTCAACAAAACAACATACGACCTCTCATTCAACGAAGTGCATGGTCCCGTACACACTCTGAAAACCAACATGCGCACTTTCACATACGACGAGGAGGGACGCATCAGCCTCTTGCATGGTTACAACCCATTCACTGCCGACCCATACGAGGACGGTCAAAATCCGAAACTAAAATTTACGCGCGACGATAGCGGCAAAATCGTGGAAATCGAAGGGTGGGAATCAGCCACAACATTCACTTGGGACGGCAATCGCATTGCGAAAGAAGAATGGGGAGCAGAAGGCAACTGGGGCGAAATCAACTATACCTACGACGAGAAGGGGCTCATCAGCCAAATGAAGAACACAGAAGGTGACGAATTCGGCAGCGAGCCTACCACTAACACCACAGTAATAAACTACACGAAATTTGGCAGATACGGCAACTGGACTGAACGAATACAGGATGGCGAAAAAATAACACGTCAAATCACTTACTACCCTATCCGTCGACCAGGAGCCAACTCAAATGCCTCGTTCAATCCCGAAAAAGAATCCTACACGTTTGTTGGCACAATTGGCGGAGAAAGCAATCGCTCGCTTGAAATCGGCCCCGATGGCGGACAATACATCGTGAACAGCGGCGCCCGCGACGTAAAATTCAACACTTACGATGAAGCGACTGGCGCACTCGTGATCGACGCCTATGTATCAGGCAATTTCATCGGCAATTTTGATGGCACATTCAACCCCTCCACAGGAGAGTACAGTGGCACATTCACCAACACGAAAGGCGGCAGCGTGAAATTCAGCATGAAATTAATCTAACTTCATCCAACTCCACATCAGATGGGATTACAAAAGAATTTGAGGCTGTGTCATATCTTCGCATTATGACACAGCCTCATCATATTTTATATGCAGCACCCGATTAGCGCTTTTTGGCGAGCACTTTCACTTGGTCGATTTGCTGACCATTACGGTCGAAGAGGGTGAGCGTCAGCTCCTTGGGATTTGCATCAAAGTGCATACCACACACTGTCTGCTCGCCTTCTGTCCAAATCTTCTTGATAATATCCTTGTTGAGTGTCCATTCGCGCGTGCCCTGGCCGCGTTCGCCATCGCTTGAGGCAGTCTGCACATACACAGTGCCCTTGGTGCCATCAGTTTCCTTACCGTCGTAGAGGGCATTAGTGCGCACATAAATGTGGTTGTTGCCAGCAAGCGCCAAATCCACGCCATATTCATCAAATAGCTTATTCCAGCGCGCGTAGTGCGAAGTTTTACCATCGTTGCCATAGAACCATTGATAGTGTTCGCACACAATCACATAACGCGCCTTCTTGCGTTCCTTTTCCATCACTTGGCGGAACCACGCCTGTGCGCGTGCCAAGTCCTCATCCTTGCGCATGTCCTCATTATTGAGCATCACAAATAGCGCATCACCATAGTGGAAATAGTAGCACACACCCTCTTCTCCCTCGTATCCATTGCGAGGATAGTGGTTGGCATTGCGGAAAAAGTCGTTGGTACATTTAGCATATTTGCGGCTCATATCGTCGTGGTTGCCATTCACACCCGCCCACATATATTTACGGAAAATGGGCTCTTCATACATCGATTTCCAGAATGAATAGCTGCCGCCCCAGGCAATCACATCGCCAAGGTGCAACACCCAGTCGAGCGAGGGGTCCTTGCGGCAAATGGTATCAATCATCGTCATTGCCGAACGTAGTCGGCCTGGCGCTGGAGCATAGTGGTGGAAGTCGGCAATGATGCATGCACTCCAATTTTTAGCGCCAGCGGTCTTGAAGCGATAAATGGGTGTTTGCTCGTCGCCAGCCACCACACGATACATATATTCAGTGTCGCGTTTGAGTTTGGAAAGAGTTGCTCCACATTTATTGAATCTCCAACGCTCGTAGAAGTCCTCGTTTTGGGGAGTTTTGCTGAACAGGCTATCGAAAGTGGTGCACAGATGCATATCCACCTCTGTGGTGCGTCGAGCATTGCGCCACAGTTTGTCGCTTGCTTCAGTATAAATCACATACGAGTCGGTCACATCTTCGGGAGTGGCCCAACTCACATTCATCGCCTTTGAGGCATCTTCCGCCGGACAGGTTTCCACACTAAAAATACGCTGGCCAAACGCAGTGCACACTGCACAAGCCAGCACCAGCAAAACAGTTAATCGGAACATATTCTAATAACATATATTTTGGTCATCAAAGTTAATAAAATTTCACAACTAAGCAAAACGCCATACTCGCCAGCATCAAGGCATTTTCCATCCAAATATATCCAATTAACAAACACGTGTTTCTAATTCGCAAATTTAAATTAATTTTGCATCAGAAAATAACCAAATAACAGACCCACCCGGCAAAATTCGTTGAGAGTCTATTATTTAAACTCGCTAACACTAAACTTTAAAACCCAACATTATGGGACAAGACTACATCACAGGAACCCGTTTTTTGGGTGCAGCAGTAATGATTGCTCTTGCTTTCACTCTTGCCTTTGTCAATCGTGGAAAAATTCAATCACGAGTCTACAACCATGCACGATGGATGTTTTGCTCTGGCTGCCTCCTTTTGGGCATTCATAACCTGGTGCAATATTTCGGCCACTTCCGCGAACAGAGCGCCACTTTGGCGTGGATTATCAACCTCATGTTTTTTGTATTCATCATCCACTGCTTCAACCTTGGAACAATCCACCTCCTCCGAGCTGGCCGCAGAATGAAGATTCTCGTGAAAAGAGCCACCATCTTTATAGTGTTCAGCCTCGTTCTCTTCGGCTATGGATTAGCCACCAATTCGCTTATCAACGACGAAAAGCCTTTTTCCACCGTCACATTCCTCATCGCAATTTCGCTCTTCTTCAACATCATTGAAGTATCCTATGTCCTGCACCGCGAAATTCGCAAAACAGACATAAGTCTCACCGACGAAGAACTACAAGGCCGACACGAAACACTCCGCTACACAGCACGAGCCATGTATTGCGCAGTCTTATTGTCGATACTTTCGCCATGGGTGGGCGTGTCGAGTTCGCTGATACTCAACGCCACTTACGGACTGGCCGTATTCGGCACTCTCAGCTGGTTTACTGGCCAATTCTGCCGTTATGGAAACGATATGGACGAAGTGATTGAGGTGAACGATGAAATCCAGGAAGCCGCCATCATCGAGATGGAGCCATACAATTACTTCTCCGACAACACTGGACAGAAAGTGACACAGTGGCTGGAAGAGCGCCACTACACCAATCCTAACATCATCATTGGCACCGCACTGCATCAGATGGGTATTACTGCCTCTGCACTAAATGCATATATCCAGGCCAACACCCAAGCCAGCTGCTTCAGAAAATGGCTTCCAATCCTACGCATCGAGGAGGCGAAACGACAAATGCTTTCACATCCCGAACAATCGATTCAAACCATCGCCGAAGGTAGCGGTTTTGCCAACCTCGCGAATTTCTCAAAAGCATTCAAGATGCAAGAAGGCATCTCGCCCACTGAATGGCTCAACAAAATGAGACGCCTCAATTGGGCATAATCCCGAAAGTAACACATTACCCAAACATACATTACCCAAACATAAAAAGAGCGCTCTGCAGCACCAAGAAGCAGGGCGCTCACTTTTTCACATATAGATGTATCAAATCAAGGCCATGTGGGGTGCTGTGTCGAAATTGACAATTGTCGAAATACAAAGATATGTTGTAGGGAAGCTTGGCTCAAGCGTCCAACACATAATATATTGAATTTCAATGACTTTTATATACGGACGCTCAAACCGAGCTTCCCTACAAAACGCCCAAATTCCGCATTATGACACAACCTCAATATACTGAAATTTCAGCGAGACACGCGTGGTTTGGTGCTACCGAAGCAAGGGCTGAAAGCCCGATATGTGAGCGAAAGCGAACGATAACCCCGGTCGTAGCAAAGCGAGGCCGGGGAACAGACAGGCCACTCTATATCTGCGGGCTGAAAGTCCGCGACAACGGCAGCAGCGCCACCTCTTTTCGTTTTCTCCCAAGCCCCTGTCCACTATGCGGATTTTCCACGATTATTCCGTCAAAAACACCCAAAATCCACCGATTGTTCCGCATTTTCCAACACCAGCCCGCCAGCATAAAAAACCTCCGCACAAACAAATTTGCGCGGAGGCTATAAATGGCCAGATTACCTGGCTAATCTTTGTCAATTTTTACTTCATCACCTTTGCAGAAGAAATAGTGCCGTCGGTGTAAGTGACAACTTTGATGCTTACGCCATCGGTTGGTTGTGCAAGAGCACGACCATTGAGGTCGAAGTAGCGAACGCTCTTCACAACCTTCACTGCGTCAACATCGTTCACTGAAGTTGGCTCGCTGTAAACCACATCCACAATGTTTGAAACGTTGCTATGGAGCAAACCAATTTCGCCACCTACCACGGTAGTAACATAAGCAGTTACGCCATAGCGATAGCTAACACCTTCGTCAAATGGAAGTTGCAATCCATAAGAAAGGTTGTTGCCCGCATCGTAAGTGCCAACGAGGCTCTCGATTTGTTCGCCAGCCTTCTTGTCTTGCGAAATTTCCACATCATCGATCCAAACACGGTTGGTTGTGCCTGGGTAACTGAATTCTACGAAAGTCATTGCATTACCACTGGTGAATTCCAAGGTGTAGTCTTGAAGACCTTCTACGAGGGTTACTTCCTTGGATTCCACAACATTTTCGCCGTTGAACACATTAACTGTAACCACATCGCCAGCCACATAAGAGCCATATTGTGTAGCGCCCATGCGCACCTTTACGGTAAACTTACCGCCATTGCTTGAGAGGTCCTTCATTGGCGAAGTGAGGGTTGCAGGAGAAGAAGAGAATGGCGACAAACCAACCATGCCTGCAGCATAGAGGTGTGCATAAGCATACCAGCCACTTTCATTAGTGTACTTGTCGAGATATTCGCTAAGTGATGGATAACCAGGAGCCGATACGCTGCCTTCGGTAATGCCAGCAAAGTCTTCAGAAGCCACAACCACAGTCTTGTCTTCTTTCAGAGTTTCCACCTTCTGAACGGCAAGGCTATATCCTTCTGCATTTTCCACAGCATTCCAGTTGGCGGTGAATCCGCCTTCTGTCACATTGCTTGCAGGCAATGCTTCTGGAGCATCAAGCGATGCAATCACCTTCACCACTTGAATTTCGTTGGAGTTTTCTGAAGTGGCTGTGCCATTGGTAGCGCGAACCACAAAGAAGTAGGTTTGAGTTGGGTCAAGGCCTGTCACCTTGTAAGAAGAAGAATAGGCGCCCGACACAAATTGATTTTGAAGAGCATACACAGGAGCGCCTGCAGCATCCTTGGTGTAAACATCAAGATAATACCCAGTTGAGCCTGAAATGTAATCCCACTTTGCGGTGAATGATGTGCCATCGGCTTGAGTAGGTTGCTTAGCCACAGGTGCTGGATAGAAACTTTCGCTTTGCTCTACCTTCAAATTGTCGATAAGCAAACCGTTGGCAGCCATAGCTGCTGTAACCTTCAAATAGGTGGTGCTGGTAGTGCTTGCACCTGTCACCACGTAACTCACGTCGTGCCAAGCGTTGTCGAACACATAGTCGGTCACCTTGGTGCTGTAGTTCACTGCGATGTTGAACATTGCGCCAAAATCGTCAAGCGCACGAACACGCCTCGATATCTTAACCACGCCCTTGTTGGCTTTCATATCATAACGCGCTGTTTGCAAATTGCCGCCATCGCCAAGTTTGAGTTTACCACCAGCTTCATACACATAACGGCCGCTCCAGCCAGGAAGGTTGGTGCCCAACTTGTTTGTATAACCTGTGGAAATGTCGGTGGTTGCGGGAGACTCTTCGCTACCATCAGTGAACAAATCAAACGACTCGTCAAACACAGTGGTCACATTTTGTGCCATTGCGCTCTGACCCATCATCAGCATTGCCACTGCAAACGCCAAATGAAGTACTTTTTTCATTTTCTTAAAATTGAATAGATTATTATTATA
>JAKSMA010000049.1 GCA_024400895.1 Muribaculaceae bacterium
ACTTACCAGGATTCAATTTTGCCTACGATGTAGTGGACGAATGGGCACGGATTGAACCCGACCGCAAGGCTCTCCTCTGGACCAACGAGGCAGGGGAGGTGAAGCAGTTCACTTTTGCCGATATCAAGCGCGAGAGCGACAAGACGGCTGCCTATTTCCAACAGTTGGGCATTGGCCGTGGCGACATGGTGATGCTCATTATGAAGCGCCGCTATCAATTCTGGTTTGCCATTACTGCACTCCACAAGTTGGGCGCAGTGGTAATTCCTGCCACGCACTTGCTTACCGATGAAGATATTGTCTACCGCTGCGAATCTGCCACCATCCGTGCCATCGTGGCTGTGGGCGACGATGTGGTGCTCAACCACATACAAAAAGCGGCGCCAAAATGCCCATCGGTAAAGAATTACATTTCCATTGGCCCCAAGGTGCCTGAAGGTTGGTCGGATTTCAATGCAGGCATTGAGAGTGCGCCAGCCTTCGTACGACCCGAAATGCAACTTGGCTCCGACGATATTTCGCTGATGTACTTCACCAGTGGCACCAGCGGTGAGCCAAAGATGGTGGCTCACGACTTCCGCTATCCACTCGGCCATATCATCACCGCAAAATATTGGCATAACCTCGATGAAAACAGCCTCCACTTCACCCTCGCCGACACTGGCTGGGGCAAGGCAGTGTGGGGCAAATACTACGGTCAGTGGATTGTGGGCGCCAACGTGTTTGTCTACGACTTTGAAAAGTTCAAGCCTGTGGATGTGCTTGAGATGATTGAGAAATTCCATATCACATCTTTCTGTGCACCTCCCACTGTGTATCGCTTCCTTATCCGCGAAGATGTGAAGAAATACGATATCTCATCGCTCAAATATTGCACCAACGCCGGCGAAGCGCTCAATCCCAATGTGTTCGACCGATGGCATGAGCTCACCGGTATCAAGCTCCACGAGGCGTTCGGCCAGACCGAAACCACTGCCACTGTGGGCACATATCCTTGGGTGGAGCCACGTCCAGGCTCAATGGGCAAGGCGAATCCCGGCTATGATATCGACCTCGTTACTGCCGACGGACTTGTGGCCGAAGATGGCCAGCAAGGTGAGATTATTGTGCGCACTCACGGCTATCGCCCCGAAGGATTGTTTTTGGGCTATTACCGCGACCCAGAACTCACTCATCAAAACTACCACGACGACATCTACCACACTGGAGATATCGCTTGGCGCGACGAAGACGGCTACTACTGGTTTGTTGGCCGCAAAGATGATGTAATCAAGTCGTCGGGTTATCGCATAGGCCCGTTTGAGGTGGAAAATGCGCTCATGAAGCACGAAGCCGTGGTGGAATGTGCCGTTACAGGTGTGCCCGACGAGGTGCGCGGTATGGCAGTGAAGGCCACCATCGTGCTCAGCAAAGAGTTTGAAAACACTCCAGGCATCGAATTCGGTGTGGAATATAAGGGTAAGGAAGTGCCCGAACTCGTGAAGGATATCCAAGACTTCGTGAAGCAAACCACCGCCCCTTACAAGTATCCACGCGTGGTGCAAATCGTACACGAATTGCCAAAGACCATCAGCGGAAAGATTCGCCGTGTAGAAATCCGCCAAAAAGACAACGCATAATCCCACTGTAGTACTCCTGATAACGCAGCGATTGTCAACACTTGACTGATGCAAGAAATTTAGGCGTATAGTACAAAATGATATCTTTGGAAGTCTTTTGATATGAACCCCGAAAGTTTTTTTTCTAACTTTCGGGGATTCTTCTATTCACTATAGTCTACAAAGGTGTAATATTTGCAATCAAATCGTCAGATTTATTTTGGGCAATTGATAGCAATTCTCAGAATCATCTCCAAACTAATGTAATAATTGGCACAAAGTTTTTTTTTTTTTTTTATATAATATAAAAAAATATATATAAAAATCTTCAGAAAATCGGGTGATGCTAATAATTGTATCATGTTTTTTGTACATTTTTTATAGAAATACACTACGAAATGTTCAAATAATCTGCCAATTTCTTGGATTTTTACTTTTTTTATGTAACTTTGTACCCAAAATCAAGTCCATAATGAAAGATATACTTATTGCAAGAGAAAGCGAGTGTGAACAACTCAGAGCATGCATGAAATCAGACCAGTCTGAATTCGTTACCGTATGTGGTAGGCGGCGTGTGGGAAAAACATATCTTGTTGAATGTTTCTTTAATCGGATTTATGACTTCTCTTTTGTCGGTGGGCATAAGTTAACAACCAGGGTGCAGCTTCGAAATTTCGCCAAAGCATTAAAAAAGTATGCAAAGCTGAGCAAGGCTCCTATTCTGGAGAATTGGTATGATGCTTTTGATGCTTTGGAAGAGTATATCGAAACCATAGATGTAAACAGAAAGAAGACAATCTTCATAGACGAAATGCCTTGGATAGATTCTCAGAAGTCAGATTTTGTTTCTGCGTTGGAGAACTTTTGGAATGGTTGGGCCAATAGGAGAACCGATATTGTTTTTATTGCATCTGGCTCCGCTACATCCTGGATGGCTGACAATATAGAAGAGAACCAAGGTGGATTACACGCAAGAATAACAGCCAAGATTTATCTTAAACCGTTCAATCTCAACGAGACTACAAAATTCCTACAGGAGAGAGGATTCTATTGGGACAATTACCAGATTCTGCAATGCTATATGTTGACAGGTGGGGTTCCTTACTACCTCAAGATGTTAAACAACAAACTTAGTTGCGGGCAGAATACGGACATATTGTGCTTCAATGAAACAGGGTATTTAAGAAATGAATTTCCAGAATTATACTCATCCCTTTTCAATAATGCAAACAAATACATCGAAATCGTTAGACTTCTGTTCAATAAAGAACAGGGGTTGACCAAGCAAGAAATTAACAGAGTGATGAAGATGAACGCAGAAACTATTGACAAATATCTACGTAATCTAAAACTTTGTAGCTTTATTTCTGAGGGTATTCGTTTCGGTTCTAAAGTACCCGTTTACAGGCTGGTTGATTTCTATACAATTTTTTATTTTAAATTTATAGAAAAACAAGCTATACATGACGAGAACTGGTGGACGCACAATATGAACGGACATTCTGTTCTGTCCTGGATGGGACGCACATTTGAGATTATCTGCCTAATGCATTACAGACAAATACTGAAAGCTCTTGGCATATCAGGTATAGCAACGTCTGTAGCAACATGGAAGTATGAAGGAGATGAAAACAACAGAGGAGCGCAAGTAGATATGACCATTGAACGTGCCGACAGGATGATACACTTGTGCGAAATGAAATTCTATCAAGACAAGTTCCGCCTCACTGAAGACTATGTTGCACGTTTGCGTGAAAGACGTGACACATTTATCATCACGAAGAAGATTAAGAAAACTGTGCTCCATACATTTGTGACCACATTTGGACTGGCAAACTCGTCGTACAGTTCACTTGTTCATAGCGAGGTTACAATGGACGACCTCTTTCTTCCATTGTAGAATATAGCCAGAATAAACAACAATCTTTTAAATGAACTACACAAAGGGAAAAGAGGTGCCCGAACTCGTGAAAGATATCCAAAACTTCGTGAAGCGCACCACCGCTCCATACAAGTATCCACGCGTGGTGCAAATCGTGCGCGAATTGCCAAAGACCATCAGCGGCAAGATTCGCCGCGTAGAAATCCGCCAAAAAGACAACGCATAATCCCACACATCAATATAAACAGCGATGCCCGCTAACTGTTACGGTTGGCGGGCATCGTTTGTATTATCGCGGCAGCTGTGCGGCTGGCAAGGGTTTATCATGCCAAAGGCATGTCCCTTCTATGTTGGCGAGGGTTATAGCAGAAATGTTTATTTTTTGCTTTTCATCCCCACATTTTTTCCACTGAGCCTGGGTTATTTCAGGATTTCGTTGATGATGCGTTGTTCTTCGTCGGTGAATGGGGCGCTGTTCATGGCCTTGAGCGAATCTTGCATCTGCTCCACGGTGCGAGGACCGATAATAACCGAAGTGACTTCTGGTCGGCGGAGCACCCATGCTGTCGCCATTTGTGCGAGGCTCTCACCGCGTTGGGCTGCCAAGTCGTTTAGTTTGCGCACTTTTTCCACCAGTTCGGGAGTGATTAAGCTCTTGAGTCTGTCGCTGGCACTTCCGGCACGAGAATCTGTAGGGATGCCATTGAGGTATTTACCGGTGAGCAAGCCTTGATTCACAGGAGAGAATGCGGTGAAACCCATACGCTTTTCGGTCATCAAGTCGAAGTGTGCCACTTCTGGGTCGCGTGTGAGCATGTTGTATTTGCCCTGATAGATGAGCGGATGCACATCGCGAGCCTCGAGATATTCCACTGCGGGTTTCAACTTGTCGACAGGGTAGTTCGACAAACCCACATATATGGCCTTTCCGCTACGCACGATGTCGACAAGCGCTTGCATGGTTTCTTCGATTGGCGTCACACCGTCGTAGCGGTGTGAGTAGAAGATGTCCACATAGTCGAGGTTCATGCGCTGAAGCGACTCGTTGAGGCTCGTAATCAGCATTTTTCTTGAAGAACCGCATCCGTAAGGGCCTTCCCACATTTCGTAGCCGGCTTTGGTGGTTACAATCATTTCGTGGCGGTGAGCGCGGAAATTGTCGGCATACATTCGGCCGAAAGTTTCTTCTGCGCTGCCGAACGGAGGTCCATAGTTGTTGGCAAGGTCGAAGCAGGTAATACCATGGTCGAAAGCATAAGTCATCTTGGCCAACGACTCTTCGTACACATTCACGCCACCGAAATTCCACCAGAATCCCAGCGACATTTCTGGAAGCACGATGCTCGAGGCACCGCACTGGCGATATTTCATCATCCCTTCGGCATAGCGGTCGGGGTTGGCAACATAAGTCTTTTTGTAGTTCATTTTTTTAATTATTAGGTTTATACTACAAATATATAATAAAAATTCAGAAAGAGCACGACTGCCCCATCGTATTAGTACGAATTGTTTCACGAAAGTGATCACAGCCTGGCTATTTTCGTGCATATCCTCAAAGCGGTGGTTTCTTTTTGGGGAGTTTTGGTAAATGGCTGTGCAATGGATTGCAGAGGAAAAACGCCCAATTTTTATGGATTTTTTGTGTACTCAATTAAATTGTATTATTTTTGTGACAAATTATTTTTAAATTGAGATATTCTGCGGAATATGGATACACTAGTAAACGTTTTTTCACTCTTGGGTTCGCTCGCCCTGTTCCTTTACGGAATGAAAATCATGAGCGAGGGACTTGAAAAGTTCGCCGGTGAACGCTTGCGCGCAATTTTGGCAGCTATGACCAAAAATCGTGTGATGGGTGTGTTTACCGGTATTTTTATTACAGCGCTCATCCAATCTTCATCGGCAACTACCGTGATGGTGGTTTCGTTTGTGAACGCTGGTTTGATGTCGCTCGTACAGTCTATCGGGGTAATTATGGGTGCCAATATTGGTACCACTGTCACTGCTTGGATTATTTCTGCCGTAGGTTTTAAGGTGAATATTGCCGCCTTTGCCATCCCAATGCTTGCCATCGGCATGCCGCTCATCTTCTCGGGCAACAGCAAGCGTAAGAGCATTGGCGAATTTGTGTTCGGCTTCTCGTTCTTGTTTATGGGTTTGTCGTTCTTGCAAACCTCTGCTACCGACCTCAACATTGGCGAAATGGTGGCTTCTATGCTTGCCACACTGCCAGTCGATTCGTTCGGCACCATCTTACTCTTCGTGCTCGTGGGTGCGGTAGTAACCATGATTGTGCAGGCTTCAGCCGCCACCATGGCCATCACTTTGATGCTCTTCGATATGCATATACCTGGCTTCGGCTTCGAGCAAGCTGCCGCATTGGCGATGGGTCAGAACATCGGTACCACCATCACTGCATTCATGGCATCGCTTACAGCCAACACCCAAGCGCGCCGCGCAGCACTCGCCCACATGTTCTTCAATGTGTTTGGTGTGATTGTGGTGCTCATCGTGTTCTATCCCGCATGTAATGCAGTCCGCTGGTTTGTGGCCAATGTGATGAATGTGGAAAGCAACGACCTCTTCTTGCTTTCGGCATTCCACACCGCATTCAACATCCTCAACACTCTGCTCCTCATCTGGTTTGTGAAGCAGATTGAGCGTTTCGTTTGCCGTGTGCTTCCCGAAAAGAACACAGAAGAAAATCAACCTCGCCTCAAATACATTACTGCTGGCTTGTTCTCAACAGCAGAGCTCTCGCTCCTTGAAGCCCGTAAGGAAATCGCTTTGATGGGTGAGCGCTGCAAAAAGGCATTTGAGACGGTGACCAGCATGCACGGTATTGAAAAAGAGGATGAATTCAACGCCATTTTCAAGAGGGTGGAAAAATATGAGGCCATCACCGACAATATGGAATATGAAATTGCGCATTACCTGCAGCAGGTGAGCGAAGGTCGCCTTTCCGACGACGCAAAGCGCCAAGTACAGCGCATGCTTCGTGAGGTTGACGACCTTGAAAGTATCGGCGACTGCTGCTACAATTTGGCCCGTACGCTTTCACGCAAACGCACTAACTGCAAGACTCACTTCACAGAAGAGCAAGGCATTCACATTTCGGAAATGGAAAAGCTCGTAGAGGTTTCGCTTGAGCAAATGATTGCCACACTCAAGTCGCCTGAAGGTGAAGGCCACGATATCTCGAAGAGTTATGAAACTGAGCGCGAAATCAATAGCCTCCGCACTTCTTTGCGCGACAATAACCTTATTCAAATCAGCGTAGGCGCTTACGATTACCAACTTGGCGCGTTCTATATCGACCTCGTGAACGGTATGGAAAAACTCGGCGACCATGTGCTCAACGTGGTGCAAGCAAAGGCTCGCCAAAAGGTATAAATATAAGGGAGCGAGGCGCTGTCTCGATATTTACAAAAACAGCAGGCAATTCATTTTGTGCGGATTGTCTGCTGCTCTTTTTCAAAAATGACTCAAATTTTTCGTGTATTTATACGGATTGTGCTTGGTTTTGGTAAATATTCACTAACTTTGCACATCTAATGGTTTTTCGTTATTGCAGCAAATCGATTGCTACAGTAACAAGGATACGGATTACTTACAAAACAACTATATTCATAAACATAAAAACAATTAATAATCATGAAGAAAATATTTATTTCTTTGATGTTAACTATCCTGGCAGCGGGTGTGTCGTTTGCAGAGGATAAGAGCATCGTCATCGATCAGGAGAGTTCTGGCATTAGTTCATCCTATAATGATGGCGAGTGTACAGTTGGTGGTATCAAGTTCGGGTATACCCAATGGATAAAAGGCACCGGTGAAAATACAGGGAGCATCCAAGCAAAAAAGTCGATTACCAATTCTTTCTATAATGTGGATGCCATTCCTGGCAAAATCACAAAAGTTGTGGTAGAGCAAATTGGTACAAGCCGTGCAATCACCATGTATGGTGGCACTTCTGCGAAACCTACTACACAAGTAAAGTCGCCTAATACTGCGGCTACCATGGAATTTGATTTTTCTGGCAACAATTACACTTACTTCTCTTTGAAGACACCTAGCAATGCTTGCTATTTCACGAGCATTACTGTGTATTACACCGAAGGCACAACTCCTTCAAAGAAGGAAACTTCTATGAGCTTTGGTGAAACTTACGATGGTAAGAAAATCACTCGCACCTGGAATCCTGAGCAAACCACTCTCGAGACTCCAGCAACTCTGACTGGCGGTCCTGCTGGTGCAACAATCACTTACGCAAGTAGCGACAATGCTGTGGCTGAAGTTTCAACTGCAGGTATTGTTACATTCTTGAAACCTGGTACCACCACCATCTCTGCTTCTTACGCAGGCAATGATGAATACCAAGCTTCTACAGCAAGCTACACCCTCCAAATCAACAAGATTAAGACCACAACCACCATTTCAGAAACCCAACTTGAAGGTAAGGTTGGTGACCCAGATGTCACTCTCACAGCTACAGTAAGCCTTGATGGTGCAGTTGCCACCTTCTCAAGCACTTCTCAAAAAGTGGCTACAGTAGACGAAAACACTGGCGTTGTTCACTTCGTAGGTGCTGGCACCACTGTAATCTCTGCTGTTTTTGCAGGTAACGACTATTATGAAGCATCAAGCGCTGCTTGCTCTGTAAGCGTTACCGACCCAACAATCAAGGGCGACAAGTATGTTTTGGTAACCTCTACCGATGATTTGAAAGTTGGCGACAAGCTGGTGTTCTCAAACACCAATCACACCAACTTGATGAGTGCCCAAACTGCCAACAACCGTATGACTGCCACTGTAGGTTTTGCATTCAATGCTGATAAGAGCGAAGTGACTGTGGCTTCCGACACAGTGAAAGTTGTCACTCTTGAAGCAGGTGCTACTGCTGGTACATACGCTTTCAAAACCGACGCTGGCTATTTGTGTGCAGCTTCTTCGTCAAGCAACTATTTGCGTTCTAAAGCAGCTATTGATGAAAATGCAAGCGCAAAAATCGAATTCTCTAATGGTGAAGCTATTGTTACTTTCCAAGGCTCATATACTCACAATATTTTGAAGTATAATGCTACAAGCAAAATTTTCTCTTGCTATGAATCAAAGCAGCAAAACTTCCTCATATATAAGTTGGATAATTCCACTCCAGCGCTCCGTGGCGATATCAATAAAGACGGTGTGGTCGATGTAACCGATGTTACAACACTTATCAATGCCGTTCTTGAAGGCACAGGTGTGGATGTTGAAGTTGGCGACCTTGATGGTAGCGGCTCCATTGATGTTTCCGATGTCACCGCCCTCATCAACCTCGTATTAGGATAATCCTCTAATCAAACGACAAACTCATACAAGAGAGGTCGCTTCACACACACGAAGCGACCTCTCCTTTTGTTATTCCAAACAGTTCATTAGGAGCAAATGGAAATATTTTGACCTATAAGTGTGATTTTGGGGGGATGGGGGGTGAAGAGTTTGCCGTCGCCGTCTTGGTTGAGAGTGTGGGTAAGGCGCCCAATGTCAAAGCTTTGATGCACCAGGCGAAGCCTTTGGCTTTGCGTAATTCGCTGTCGGTGAAGTGGTCGCCTTCGTGCCACTGGAGATGGCAACGGCCCTCCCCTACTTCGGCAATGTGGCGCTGGTGCTGCCGGCGGCATTTGTCGCCCACCAGCTTGAAAGGCATTTTGTTGGTTTTCTCTTCGCGCTTGCCCAGGCTTAGGTAAATGTATTTCGCCTTCGATGGGTGGCTTTCGTAGTATTCTTCCCAGCCTTCCATCCATAGCGATGGCGAGCAAGCTGCCACGGCATCGAAAATTTCGCTTTTAGTGGTGCACCAGAGCGCGAACAGTCCGCCGAGCGAGTATCCGCCTATCACGACGGGTAAATGGGCGTAGCGCGCCTTTATAGCGTCGAAAAGAGGTTTTGTCAGATATTCGTACAACTCCCCTACCCTATCTTTCCAGAGTTCGGCTTCATCCACCTCAAAGGTGAACATCACAAACCCCTTCCCAGCTTCGCGCTCGATGAGTTCGCATTCGTGAAGGAGGAGTTTTCGTTCGAAGGTGCACAGAGGCTTCACAAGCACGCATTTTGGGGTATTCTTCCCCGCGATGATGTGGCATGTGCGCCCGCCTATTTCTACGATCTCCTCTTTCATGCTGAGTATTCATCGCCTTTGTGCGTCATGCTCTCGAGCACAATCGTGTCGGTTTCCGTCATTCCGGCTCCACCCACGCGCGTGAGGTTGTGGATGCAGCGGTCCACATCGTCCTCAATGAGTCCTTCTGCATTGGTGGCGTGTCGGTTTTGAATAGCGAGCATGGCCGAAAGCACCGCTGTCGACACACCGCTCGTCACCTTCAGCGCGCATGCTGGTTTTGCTCCGTCGCACACCATGCAGGCAAGGTTGGCAATCATATTCTTTACCGAGTAGGCCACTTGTTCGTAACCCCCGCCCATCAGATAGGTGAGGCCGCAAGCCGACCCAGTGGAAGCCACCACACAACCGCAGAGGGCCGAAAGTTTGCCCAGCGATTGCTTGATGTAGATGGCGGTGAGGTGCGACAGGATGAGTGCACGCGTGAGTTCTTCGTCGGTGTTGTGGTTTTCTTCGGCATACACCACCACCGGCATCGTACACGAAATGCCCTGGTTGCCCGAGCCAGAGTTGCTCATCACGGGAATGGGTGCGCCTGCCATACGGGCGTCGCAAGCCGATGATGTGGCTGAAAGAATGTGGCTGAAAATGCTGTCGCCCATAATGCCACGGCCGAGTGGGCGCGATAGCGTCTTGCCCAGAGCGTGTCCATAGTTGCCCTTCAGCGCTTCGCGCGAAGCGTTCTCGTTGAGTCGTCGCGCCTCCTTGATGAATTCAAGTTCGACAAGTGGTGAAGTGGTGGCAAACTCAAACACCTTCTGGAGCGATAGTTCGCAGTCGTCGGGATGCTCTGTGCTGTTCGTCTCTTTCAGTGGATTGTTGAGCAGCACTTCGCCGTCTTTCTCAATTTTGATGAAATGGGTATGGTCGTGTGCAATGATGGCAGTGGCATTGTGGCCACCCTCGTCAGTCGCCACCACCTCTATGTATAGCTTCTCTTCAATTCCTTCTTTCAGATGGATAGAGATGCGTTTTTCGTCTACATACTGCTTGCCGCGAGCCACATCCTCGTCCGTAACATCGCGCAGCACCTCAAGGCCGTATTCACTCTTGCCCACAAGCGCCCCCAGTGCCACGGCTATAGGAAGCCCCACCATGTGAGTGCCTGGAATGCCCACGCCCATCGCATTTTTCAGAATGTTGGCACTCAAAAAAGCCTCTATGCGAGCGGGTGTGCTACCCAGCGTTTCGGTGGCTTTTGCCACGCACAGCGACACAGCCATAGGTTCTGTGCAACCGATGGCTGGCACCACCTCACGTTTGATGAGGTTGATGATTTGCGTTCTTTCCTCTGGATTTATCATTGCAGTATAATTTAGTATTCTTAGAAGTTTCCAAAAGCAAAGATACAAAACCGCCCACATATCCACAATTTTCCACCCCGAATTTTCTTGCCCGCCGGAGAAACGGCGGGAACGGGGGCTTTTTGGGGAATGGGGGGGCTATTTGATGACGATGATGAAGTCTTTTGTGCCCACTGTGTCGCCTCGCCAGTTGTCGATGCAGGTCACTGTGGTGGTGCCGGGCTTGACGGTAGTGAGGTTGTAGGTGAGAGTGGCTCGGTCGCCGCCACATTCGTTGCGGGCGATGGATTTAGGGTTGCTGTATATGTTGTGGTGTTGGCATTGAAAATATGCACTGTCGTAATTCACCTGAAATCCTTGTCCAACCGATGCGTGGGTTTGCCCGATGAAGTCGATTGATTGGCCTCGCTTCACGCTGATGGTTTCGGCGGGTAGCACTTCTGCTGGTAGTGAAATCCTTCCAGTTTTGAATTCAATTTTAATGTCACCTTCTATCACCACGTTGGTTTTGACTTTTGGTTTTGTTTTTGCCACACAGCAAACAAAAATGAGAATCAAGCAAGCTGCCAATAGATATTTCATAGCGAGAAGCCCTTTATCGGTGTCGGGCACAACTTTTTGGGTGGATAATTGCCGTGGTTTCAATGTCATTTCAAATCCTTTTGAAGCCAACGATGATGCAAATATATGCTTTTTTTTGATTTTCGCCAAAATAGCGTATGGTGTGTGGAGAATTCTATAAACTAAAGTACTTAAGTAAGTTTAACGGATAGAATTTGATTTGTGCACAAATTAGGCATAACTTTGCACAAAATCAACTAAATATATAGATGCGGAAGATTAATTTTTTATTAGCGTTTTTCATTCTGGCTTCGACTCCCCTCTTTGCACAGGGCGACATCGAGGTCGTAAATATAGAAAACCCTGCTGTGCAGGCGTATATGGCCGACAGCACTTACTATAACAATTCCGACTTCAGGGTCAGCGTAATTAGCAAGTACTACAACAAGGAACTCTATGGCCCTGACCTTGACCGACCACAAGGCAAGAAAGTGACTTGGACGCCTACCACTGCTGCCGAAAACATTTCGGAGGTGCGTATCACCGTGAGCGAAAACAAGG
>JAKSMA010000005.1 GCA_024400895.1 Muribaculaceae bacterium
AAATCACGGAATAATTCCCGATTTTGCGTAAAAAAATGAGGAAGAGTGTTGCGCGCGTGGGCGACACTCTTCCTTTGTGTATTAAAACTATGTAATTAGATTATTCTTGACCTGGACCCTTTGGCAACTTGTCGAGATAAGACTTGATGATTTCGTCGCTTGGAATCACGTCGTTCATAGTCTTTGAGTTGTACTGTTCGTAAGCGTAGAGGTCGAAGTAACCAGTACCGGTAAGGCCGAATACGATGGTCTTTTCTTCGCCGGTTTCCTTGCACTTGAGCGCTTCGTCGATGGCTACGCGGATAGCGTGGCTACTTTCAGGAGCAGGAAGGATACCTTCAACGCGAGCGAATTGAGTGGCAGCTTCAAACACTGCAGTCTGTTCTACTGAGCGAGCTTCAAACATGCCGTCGGCATAGAGTTGAGAAAGTGTTGGGCTCATACCGTGGAAACGGAGACCACCAGCGTGGTTAGCAGATGGAATGAATTGGCTGCCGAGGGTGTACATCTTAGCCAATGGGCAAATCATACCGGTATCGCAGAAGTCGTAAGCATACTTACCGCGAGTGAAACTTGGGCATGATGCAGGCTCTACAGCGATGATTTGATAGTCGGCTTCGCCACGGAGCTTTTCGCCCATGAATGGAGCGATCAAACCGCCAAGGTTAGAGCCACCACCTGCACAACCGATAATCATGTCGGCCTTGATGCCGTATTTGTCGAGTGCAGCCTTGGTTTCAAGACCGATGATAGATTGGTGGAGGAGCACTTGGTTGAGCACAGAACCGAGCACGTAGCGATAGCCAGGATTGGTTACTGCCACTTCCACTGCTTCTGAGATAGCGCAACCGAGTGAGCCTGTGGTATCGGGATGTTCAGAAAGAATCTTGCGGCCCACATTGGTGGTGAGGCTTGGAGATGGAGTAACGTCGGCACCATAAGTGCGCATCACTTCGCGGCGGAAAGGCTTTTGTTCGTACGAACACTTCACCATATACACCTTACAGTCGAGATCGAAGTAAGAGCAAGCCATGCTCAATGCAGTACCCCATTGTCCAGCACCAGTTTCGGTGGTCACACCCTTCAAACCTTCCTTCTTAGCATAGTAGGCTTGAGCGATGGCAGAGTTCAACTTGTGGCTGCCAGAGGTGTTGTTGCCTTCAAACTTGTAGTAGATCTTAGCAGGAGTGCCAAGAGCCTTTTCCAAGAAATAGGCGCGTACCAATGGAGCTGGGCGGTACATTCTATAGAACTTTTGGATTTCTTCAGGGATGTCGAAGAATTGGGTCTCGTTGTCGAGTTCTTGTTTATTGAGTTCTTCGCAGAAAATTGGATTCAAATCTTCAAGCGTGAGAGGTTGTCCAGTACCTGGATTCAAAAGTGGTGCTGGCTTATTCTTCATGTCAGCACGCATGTTATACCACTTAGTAGGGATTTCTTTTTCGTCAAGATAAATCTTGTAAGGAACTTCTTGTTTCATAATCATTGAATTTTTGCTATGTTTTTAAATTTCCACTGCAAAGATATAAATAAATTTTTAAAATCTGCAAATAAATTCACGAAAAATAAAAAAATAATCAGAAAATAACGCAAAATGCATAGTAATACTGTATAATAATGCATAAAATATGGATATTTGGCATGGTTTGCATATTTTGTCTTAAGTTTTTTTGTGGGTGGGAGCGAGCTGCGCACTTGTGTTTTGCTTGCTTTTTGCAACATTTAACTAAATTTGGGTCAATATCATTGAATTTTATTGAAATAATAATGTGTAATATCAAATTATAGTATTACTTTTGCGAAAATTTTTCTGATGAGATGAATCTCCGCTCTTCCGCCAAGGAAAAAGTGAGAAGAATGATAACTTTAAAATTCACATATTATGTATTGGACACTTGAATTAGCCACCAAACTTGAAGACGCTCCATGGCCAGCAACCAAAGACGAACTTATCGACTACGCAATGCGCAGCGGTGCGCCATTGGAAGTGATTGAAAACCTCCAAGAAATAGAAGACGAAGGTGAAACCTATGAATCAATAGAAGACATTTGGGACGATTACCCCACCAACGACGAAGACTTTTTCTTCGATGAAGAAGAGTATTAATTCTCGCAGAGGTAAAAACCGTTCTTGCTGAATAAAGAATTAGCCGAGGAGCATCAGGGCAACCAAGATGCTCCTCGGTTTGTTGTGTGAAAGATGGTGTGGGTTGGGGCATGGCTGAGGCGATTCTTCGAGGGGGTTATAGAGGTTGTAAAGAAGCCTATAGATATTTATAGATATTTATAGATAGACATTTATAGATTAACTGGCTAATTAAACAAACTATAATTATCTCCACTAAATTTCCACAGAGCCGCTTTTTGGGGGCGTTTTTTGGGGCTGGGTTATCTAAGTTTGAAATGTGCATGGGTGAAAAAGCGAAAAAGCGGCTGTTAAGTGTCTGTTGGATAGGGTGTTGTGAGGGTATAAAAAAGCGCTTGAAAATTTGGAGGTTATCTAAGTTTTATTCTATTTTTGCAGCGTATAACTCTTACGTGTTCAAAAAGCCACAAGAAATGAAAATGAAGTCGAAAATCATATTGCTCGCTTTTGTGATGCTTTTCCCTGTGTTGGGGTGGGCTAACGATTTCTCTGTTTTGGAGAAGAGTATGAAAAAAATAGAACGCTCTACCGATGGTGTTTCATCGGCTCTTGCCGATATGAAGGCAGAGGAGGCTCGGTTGCGTGCGTCGGGCAATTCCGTAAGTGCTGCAATTTATGATGTGCTATTGTGCCAATTGACCTCCGACAGCATATCAGCCCATTACCGCAAACTTGCGTTGAGCGATCTCGAGGCATTGGCCAGTGCAAAAGCTAAGCATTACAAGTCGGTGGTGAAGATTTTGCCGATGGGTAAATATTTTGCTGACGACATGCTTAGCGTGATTGGCTTTGAACTGGGCGAATATGATTTGCTTCGCAAATATTATTCTTCAAAAGGCAATAGGAATGCCGTTTTGCTTTGTGAGTTGGAGATGTTGAAACTTAAAAAAGATGGTATCAATAAAGACAACAAGCTGCATGCTCTTGATTCGTTGGCTTCCGTTTGTTCCGACCGTGATTTGGGATGCGAAATTGCCATTATGCTATATGATTGTCTGCCGCGACAAAATATAAAAGCACGCTATGATTTCCTTACGCAAAATATCACGAAGTTTGCATCCAGCAGTCGTGTGGCTGTGTTGAAAAACTCTCTTGCAGAACTCACTCAGCCAGTGATGAATGCATATTGCAAAATGGCTTTGCTGTCCACTCAAGACAGCGTGCACATAGAATATGAGTATAAAAATTTGAAAGGTGCAAAACTGAATTTCTATAAGACGAATCTCTCGGCGATTGAGGTAAATGATTATAATAAACTTGATAGAGAAAGGGTAGGAATCAGCGGCTTGATGAAGGCAAAACAAATTGTTGACAAGAAGTCGTATGATGTGCGATTCGATGCACACCCCGATCAACCTTATGCTTGGTTTAATATGACAAATACTTATCCACCTCTTTCGCCAGGCGTATGGGTATATGAATTGGTACCTGATGTGAAATTGAAAAAAGGGAAAGGTGCAAATACGGATGGAGCTGTAATTTATGTGAGCGATTTACGCACTGTGGTGCGGTGTGTGAATGCCGACAGTTTACTCGTTACCGTGGTTAATGCCATTACGGGTCAGCCGGTGAGTGGAGTGAAGATAGGCAGTACCATCGAAGACTGTTTGGGTGTTACAGATTCGGCAGGAGAACTTGTGGTGGATGATTGTGAAGGTTATTTCCCCTACACCGACGCGGATAAGGGCTGTCCGCAGTTGGGCTATATTGGGTCCTCTTTTGACTCGCTCGACACAGCAAACTTGCGTGTGGATGTGTTCACCGATCGAGGCTTGTATCGTCCTGGGCAGACTGTGCATGTGGCCGCAGTGGCTCATACGAGGGAGAAATCGGGTAAATTCCAAGTGGTTCCAGGCAAGAAAGTGGTAATTGAGGTGAGAGATGCTCGGTTTCAAAAAGTCGACTCGTTGGTGATGGTGACCGACGACATGGGGGCTGCATCTGCCACATACACTATTCCTGCGAATTGCATATTGGGCCAATGGACGCTTCGTAATTCCTATAGCACGTATTTGAATTTTGATGTTGCCGAATATAAACGACCCACATTTGATGTAAGGATGCTTCCGTGTTCAGCTCCTGTGGTGCTGGGCGATACTGTGAATCTGAAATGTGAAGCCCGCAGTTTTTCTGGCGCGCCAATCGCTTATGCGCAGGTGGTGGCAAAAGTTGATTATGAAGTTGTCGGCACGCTATTTACCGATGCCGACGGGATGTTTACCTATCGCATTCCTACAGTTGCCGGTAGTTGGTCTCGTAGCTGTAATGTTCAATTCTTTGTAACGAGTGCGTCTGGTGAAACGCAACGAGTAGAGAAAATGTTCTGGTTGAGCAACACCGCATTTAAAGCATCGATTGATTGCACATCAAAACCACTCCATTACATTGGCAACACAATTGGCTGGGCAACCTTTGAAAAAAGTGAAGTGAAAGGGTTGAAGTTCGTTGTCAATGCCCAAAATGCGTTCCTCGAGAAGGTGGATGGCGTGGAATATAAGATTTGGAAGAAAGGCGAAGAACAGAATTGCTTCTGCGTGAAATCGGGTGAAGAATTTTATTGGCCATTAGGCAATGATGTGGAGTGTGGCGAGTTTGCCTACAACTATACCGCCGAACACTGCGACACTTCACAAATCATTTTCACGGTATTCGACCCCCTATCCACGAAGCCTTGTGCCGATATGCCTATTTGGCTGAACACTTCTGCTGATGTGTTCAGCGGAAGTGAGCCTGTGACTGTGGCTGTGGGCAGTAGCATGAAAGGTGTGTGTATGCTCTACAGTGTCAACAATAGGCATCAGATGCTTGAGCATGGGGTGATAGAATTGACCGACACCATCGTTATGAGGGAGTTTGTGTATCGCCCAGAATATGGTGATGGCATTCAAATAACTTATTCGTTCTGGAAAGACAATCGTTTCTACGCCAGATATGTCTTTATCGATAATGAAAACACGACGAAACTGGATGCGGAGTGGAGCACTGTGCGCGACGAGCTTGTCCCCGGGAGCGACGAGGAGTGGCGTGTGCGTATCACAAACGAAGATGGCTCGCCTGCGATGGCAAGAATGATTGCCACGATGTATGATGCATCGCTCAACCGCATAGAGCCATTTAAATGGCAAGGCTTGTCCACATATATAACTCATAATATAGAAGTGGTCGCCACCAACGATTTAGAGGATTACAATTCTGTACGCCATGTAAGTGGAGATTATAAGACTTTAGATGTGGCACCTTTGCTCTATAGCAGAATTAGTTGCGAAACCTTTGGCGTGAAAAAGAGAACCCGTATTCTTGTAGTCGACGAAAACCAGGAACCGGTGATAGGTGCATCTGTGCATATTAATGGCGAAGGATACGCTACCGGTTACAAAGGCGAATGTAATGCGATGTTGAAAGTCGGAGATTTGGTCACTGTGAAATATATCGGGTATGAATCTCAAGTTGTTCGCTATATGGGCTATCCATTGGTCGTTCATTTGTCGCCAAGTGAAATGCTGCTTGAGGAGGTTGTTGTAAGTGGACTTGAAGGAAGGGTAGCAGGCGTTGCTGTATCAACAAATTATAGAGCCTTTACCCCAACGTCCTTTGGCACTGCTCCAACAATAATGGTGAGAGGAGCCTCTTCTTTGAGAGGAGCCTGTTCTTTTACCGGAACATCGACCATGGATGATTCCACCCCCTCTTTGGCTGCCATGCCTTTGCGTGAAAACTTTAATGAAACGGCGTTCTTTATGCCGGCTCTCGCCACCGACGCCAATGGTGAGGTGTGCATTCGGTTTAAGGTGCCCGACTGCCTCACCGAGTGGAATTTCAATGCTGTGGCCTACGACAAGAACGTGAGAAATGTGGATGTCATCAAAAAAGTGGTGGCGAAAAAGAACTTTATGGTGCAGCCTAATATGCCTCGTTTTATTCGTGTGGGCGACGAGGCCACTATCACTGCGCGCATTGTCAACACTTGCGAAGCGAATGTTGATGGTATGGCAAGAATCGAGCTGATTGACCCCGAAACAGAACAAGTGGTATTCCGCCAGCAAGTGCCTTTCCATGCAGCAGTCGGAGGCGAGTCGGTAGCTTCGTTCGTCTTCAATGTCAGCGAAGCCATGCCGCAGTTGCTCAAATGTAGAATAGTGGGGCAGGCAGGAAAAACGAGCGATGGCGAAGTGCATTATCTGCCGATACTGCCGGCAAAAGAACTTGTCACGATTTCAAAACCATTTCTCCATTCGGGGAGTTGCACCAAGCATATCAGCCTTCAGGACATGATGCCTGTGAAAGATGGGAAGTTTGTTGTGGAATACACAGAAAACCCGTCGTGGCTGATGATTCAGGCACTGAAAACACTGAGCGACCCCTCTGATGAGTGTGCTATATGCCAGGCTATTGCCTTTTATTCGCAAACAATAGTTAATGATTTGCTCAATTCGTCGGACGATATTGCCGAAGTGGTGGCTAAATGGTCGGCAGAAGCCGATTCTTTGAGCCTTGGTAGCAAATTGGAGCAAAATGTGGATGTGAGAAATGTGTTGCTTGAAGAGGCTCCCTGGGCGATCGATGCCAAAAGTGAAGCCGAATCAAAGCGAAGATTGGCGCAGTTCCTCAATTCCGATGTCTTGGACGGAAAGTCGAAAGAATCGTTAAACAAACTGCGTGCACTTCAGAACAGTGATGGCTCGTGGAGTTGGTGGAAAGGAATGAAAGGCGATTACAACACCACACTCATTGTGACCACGCTGCTGGTGCGTCTGTCGGCATTATGTGGCAACCCGTCGGTCGCTGACGATGCGGTGGGCAAAGCAATGAACTATTTGGCAAAGCAAGGTGCGTCGACCGATTATTTGTATCTCTGTGCAATTGGTGATATGCATCCTGCAGATTCGTTGAGGAAAGATGTGAAAAAGCTGGTGAAAAATCTGAAAAAGAGCGATTTCCGACTTAATGATGTGTTTACCAACGCCCAAATAGCGATAATTCTTCATCATAATAAAGAAGAAAAGGCGGCGAGGAATCTGCTGCAAAACATTCTTGACTTGAGTGTGTGTGATGCTGAACATGGTCGCCACTTCGACTCTTATCTTGCCAACTATTCTTGGCTCGACTATAAAATCCCTACACAGGTGATGGTGATTGAGGCATTGAAACTGGTGATGCCTGAGGAGAAAACCACACTTCAGGAAATGCTGTTCTGGCTGTTGCAAGAAAAGCGAACGCAGAACTGGATTACCTCGATTGCCAGTGCAAATGCCGTTTATGCATTCTTGATGGGTAATGACAGCGAAAAATTACAAACAGCCTTGTCGGTAAGGATGAAGGCCGACGGGAAGGTTGTCGACTTATCGCAAGGCACAGCGGGATTGGGCTATGTGCGTACCGATTTAGATGGTGGCACAAAGGTGTTCAGCATAGACAAAACCAGCGAGGAAACAAGTTGGGGAGCAGTATATGCGCAGTATTTCCAAAATGCTGCTGAAGTTGCCGACACCGATGGCGATATAATGGTGAATCGCGAAATCATCGCATCTCATAAGGGGGCGTTGAAAGTGGGCGATAAGGTGCGAGTGCGTATAACTATCACGTCGAAACGCGACCTCGACTATGTGCAGATACTCGACAAGCGTCCTGCTTGCCTTGAGCCAGTGAAGCAGACGAGTGGATATGATTGGCGTGGAGGCTATTATTGCAATAGTCGTGATTGTTCCACTGCTTATTTCATATCGATGTTGCCAAAGGGCACGCGTGTGATTGAGAAGGAATTCTATATCGACCGCGCAGGCACCTACACTTCTGGCACCACTACTGTGCAGTGCGCTTATGCTCCAGAATTCAGTGCCACCGCAAAATCCACCACCATCACCGTGCTGCCATAGAGGATGGTGGTGGTTGGAAGAAAAATTGGGAGGATTTGGGGAGATTCTCGGTTTTTATTCCTAACTTTGGTGTGGATATACGGATAATGACTTCAATAACTGACGACATACATAGCACCATCGGCGGCCGGCACTTGAGAATCGACGCATCGCACCCTCATATTGAATATGTGGGGCGTGTGAAGCGTGATGCGTCTGGTGGCGTGCGCTTTTGCCTTCCCGGGGTGCAGATTCATGTGCGCTTTGTGGGGGCGTCGGTGGCGATGGAAGTGGCTCCATATAGCGGCTGCTTTATGGTGGAGCTCGACGATTGTGAGCCTTTCAAGGTGAAGAGCGGACGATGCGAAACGGTTGTGGAAATTGCCGATGGATTGCCTTGGGGCGAGCATAGGCTCACTATCACTTACTGCAATGAGGGCGAATTGGCGCCGCCGGTGTTCTATGGCTTTCTGATTAGTTCGCAGGGTGAGGTGCTTGAACGCCCGGAATTGCCGAATCGAAGAATTGAGTTTATAGGCGACAGCATTACCTGCGGCTATGGCGACGAGGACTTTAGCGCAGACAAGGCCTATCCGTATCCCGAGGTGTGCAATGCCTACTACTCCTATGCGTCGCAGACGGCCCGCCTGCTTCGTGCACAGTGTATGCTGGTGGCGCGTTCTGGCATCTGCCTCGCCTACGACCGCCATACGCCAGGCGTGGGGGTGTTTCACGATATGCTCACGCTTTATCCCTACACTTTGTTTGCCCCCGAACACGATACCGACCTTTGGGACTGTGGCCGCTATCAGCCCGATGTGGTGTGTATCAACCTCGGCACCAACGATGTGGAGCAACCCTCCTTCGAAGAAGAAGCGTTTGCTGCCAGTATGGCCCGTTTCGTGCACGAAATCCGTGACCGTTATGCCCACGCAAAAATCGTGCTGCTTTCGGGCCCGATGCTCCACGGCGAGCATCTCGCAAGCGTCGGACGCGCTCTCGACGCAGCCATGAAAACACTGAAAAACGAAGGGGAAACTTCGGTATATCGCCACGACATCACACCCATGGACGGCTCTCTCGGCTATGGCACACTTGGCCATCCCTCCCTCTCCGAACACACTCAGATGGCCCACGCCCTCGCCACATTCCTCAGCGGATTGCTACAATGGTAATGCCGCATTTGCAAAAAAGAATTTTTCCAATAGGGATATTGTCCATATTATCAATAAAAAAAAGCAGCTGAATCTTGCGATTAGCTGCTTATTCTTGTGCCCAAGAAAGGTACATAACCTTAAAAATATGAGAAATTAAAAGAATGGAAATGCTATAATATCAGCACTTTGCAAATTTTATGTTTTCCATTTGTTGCTTAAAAAAGCATTTGTTTTGCTAATTTGTTACACCTATGTTACACCTGTAAAGAAAAAAGTATTATCTTTGCAACCAAAAGAAAATAAGAGCAATACAAAATTATTTGATATGGCAAAGAATGATGTAAAAGCGAGCGACAACCCAAAATTGAAGCAAAAAAAGATGAGTGATGGCAATTTGTCGCTTTATCTTGACTATTATTTGGGGCGTGTAAATGTGGTGGATGAGCATACTGGTGAGCAAAAAAGCAAGGTGTTGAGGAAAAGGGAATTTCTGCACCTTACATTGTTGGCTAATCCTCGTACGCCATTGGAGCGACAGGGCAACAAAGATGTGATGGCGTTAGCACAAAAGATTAGGTTTGAGAAAGAACAACAATTAAATGAAAGCACTTTGGGATATAGGCTCAAAAAGAAAGAAACCATCAACTTTTTAGACTATTTTCAAAGCTACATTGACAGCTACACCAAAAAGGATAAAAGAAATGTTGCACTTGCATTAAAGCGGTTTAAATCTTTTCTTGCAGAAACAAGCGAGTATAATAACTACAAGGATTTTATTAAGCCAAACCAAATTACTAAAGATATGGTTTTGGCATTTATAGAGTACTTGCAGAGCAAAAGCGTGGGCGAGGGAGCGCACACAATATTTGCAAGATTCAAGAAAGTGGTTGCCTATGCCGTGGAGCATGATGTGATGCAGAAAAACCCATGCAACAAAATCACAATAAAGATTGACAACAACATATTGAAAAAGGATGTATTGTCACAGGATGAAATAACCAAGTTGATTGCCACCCACTACAACAGGGAAAACCCAAACATTAGGCGAGCCTTTATCTTTTGCCTCTACACAGGCATGAGGTATTGTGATGTGAAAGATTTGACCTTTGCAAATGTGGATTTTGCTAACCGCCTGTTAAAGTATGAGCAAAACAAAACAAAGGGGCATAGTGCTAATAGTGGTGTGGTAACACCGCTAAACGATTGGCTGCTACAGCTCATTGGAGAGCCTACAACCCCCGATTGTCGGCAAGAGCTAATATTCCCCTTACCGAGCTATGAAATGTGCTTAAAAGCCGTCAAGCGATGGGTTAAGCGTGCTGGCATCAACAAGCATATTAGTTGGCATTGTGCTCGCCACAGCTTTGCTGTTAATATCCTCAACAATGGTGCCAACATTAAGACTGTGGCAAGCCTGTTGGGGCATAGTGGGCTACAATGCACCGAGAAATATACAAGAGCCGTGGACAACCTAAAACAACAGGCAATAAATAGTTTACCAACACCAAACTTTGATTGAGCGATGAGAAAATACCAAGATATAGAAATAATTTTTGATTTGATTGCCGATTACTACAGATCAATAAAACTTGAACTTGCAAAAGGCGGCTTTGGTGGCTGTGTCTTTGAGGCTGGAAGCAAGTTGTATAATTACATTATTGGCAATACAGAGGGTTATAGATGTGATTGGGCTTCTAACAATCACCTAACCCAAAAGGTTGCCGATGTTGCAGATCGTTGTTATAACTTTATGGTAGCCAACGATGGTAATCTATACAAGAAAAGTAGTCATTATTTAGCGATAATTATGTTTCTTGACCGATGCATAAACGATATAAAATTAACAACAGGCATTGAGCCACAACAAGGCGAGCAAGCCCCAGCGAGCCAAGAACCAAGCCCGACTACAAAGGTTGCATCAAAAGAAACCCCAGCCGAGCTAAACACCGACAGGGCAAGAGCTATATTTGCAAAAGCCGTTGAGGCTGGACTGATGACCGAGCAATATAAGTGGCTGAAAACAGCAAGCCTGTACGGCTATTTTGTGGATAAAGTAAGCGATGCATTGGGAATAAAAGATAATGCAGACAGGATTAAATGGGCTATGTTTGGCAAGATAATACCAAACCATAGCACAATGCTTAACACAGCAAAACAAGCTATAAACGCTTATAAAAACAAAGGGCTGCCACCGCCACAAGATGATGATATTGTGGATAGGATAATCAAGGAAACACGATAATTATCAACCCTCACATTACCCTCATGTTATAGTAATGTGAGGGTTTTTTGTTTCTAATGCCTTGTAACTTTGCCCTTGTTATCGCTGGCGAGGTGAGAGTATGAGCCACCATCGGCACGATAGCATAGGCAAAGAGTGTTACAGCCTCATACCTGTAACAGGAAAGCCTCAACATAAATTTCATTATAACATATGATAGAAGATGAAATTAAAAAGGTTGCTGATATGGTAACAAACAAAACAATCTTTTGCACCAAAGAGGTGCTAACCAGCGATGAAGCGAGCCGTTACATGGGCGTTTCAAAGAGCCACCTTTACAAGCTAACGATGAGGCGAGAAATCCCACATTACAAGCCAATGGGAAAGATGTGCTATTTCAACCGCCATGAGCTGGAGCAATGGCTCCAAAGCAACCGAGTTGCCACAAACAGCGAGCTGGACAACCAAGCCAATAACTATTGCATGAAAGGGGGCAAGATATGATAATCACCGACTACTACAAAATGCAAGAGCTGAAAGTGATGAAATCACACCGCTTTGACTGCACCGCCTCAACAGGTGAATACCCATTGTTTGAGGCAATAGCCCACAGGGCAAGAAATGGGCGATTCTATTGCTATTACAATGGCATTCCCGACAGCTTTTCAGCCAACGCCCAGCGTAAAGCGGACAAGGCATTGAGCAATGGGGACAACATTAGCAGTGTTTATATTCCAAACTTATCAAGCCCTTTAATTGGCTATGGGGATGTGAATGGCACAAACGATGGCTTGCTGTTCCTGTTCAGCGAGGATTACAAAATGTTGGAAATCTTTGTGGCAAGGGGCTATAAGAACAACATTAGGAACCTGTTTTACCTGTTTGCCGATGGCGAGCTGGACGATGAATTGGCGAGGATAAGGGAGCAAGCAAAGCCTGTTGAAGGCAAGTAACCCTCTATATTAAATTGTCAACAATTACCAAAATAGTAATTTGGCATGTATGATACTATAAATTTCAAGCTCACCGCCATTGATGTAAGCGATGTTGATTTCATTGAGGAAACTCCATGTTACCTAAACGATGTTGCTCTACATTACTATGGCGGTGAGCCTGTTGTAACAGGCAGCATAGATGGGCTTAAAGTAACAGCTAATAAGTGGCAAGTAAAGGTTAAAGATGGCTCGCTCTGCAAGTGGTTTTTGGGCGATAATTTCCAATCCCTGGGGCGAGGTACAACCCAGCAAGCCATAGAAATGCTGTCAGACACTTTGCATTTGCCGATGGACAGGGCTACAATCACAAGGCTTGATATAGGGGCAAATATCATTACTGAATATCCACCAGCCACCTACTTTAATCATTTGGGTTTTCTCGCCCATGCAAGTAGGTTGTTACAGCCCACAGGACTTTATTACAGCAAGCGTGATGAAGTGTTGTGCTTTTATGATAAAGCGAGGGAGTGGAAAGCCAACAATGAGCTTGTGCCACAGCTTTATCGTGGGCGGTATGTTTTAAGATATGAACAAAGGTATTTACACAGGTTGCCCAGCCGACTAAAGGTGCCATCGGTAACAGGTGCTTTGCTTTATGATGAGGGCTTTTATATGTATGTGCTGAAAAGGTATGTTGAGGTATATAAAGCCATCGGGAAAATAAATGATTTACAACCTAATTTTGACCACATGAAAGGTAAAAAAGAATTAAAGGAAATGGCATTGCTATGCCTAATAGAGCGATTGGGTGGAGAGGTTGAGTTTATCAACCAAATCAAAGATGCCCAGCAGCGTGGCGAGCTTACCAACAAGCAAGCCCACGATTTGAGGAACGGTATCAAACAAGCCTGTAAAACTAAAGCTGGCATCGTGGTGCCAAACAAGCAAATAACCGAGCTTGACAAAAAGGTGGGCGAGGTTATTAGGTTTTACAGGTAATCCCTCTATATTAAGTAGTCAATAATTACAAATTTAGTAATCCTATTAGCATGGAAACTAATTTCAAAAATCAACAAAAAGCGACAATTTCACAAGAAACAGGGCTAACGGCACAGCAAGAGAGGGCGTGCATCATGTTAGCGAGCGGTGAAAATGCCACAAAGGTTGCAGAACTTGTTGGCATAAACCGCACAACACTATATAAGTGGTTTAAGAGCGATGAATTTATATGGTATTACAACGAGTTGTGCCGAGAAATAAAGAGAGAGGTAAAAAGCAGTGTTTTGAGCCTCCACCAATCTGCTGTAAACACGATAAAAAGTTTGCTGGAGAGTGAAAGCGAGAGCGTGAGATTTAAAGCCTCTACTTGGGTGCTTGAAAATATTGGCTCCTATGATTTCAAAGATGGAGAGGGGCTTGTTATTGACCCATCAAACATGATTATCAAAATTCATTAAATGATCCAAAGTATTTCAATGGTCAAAGTGTTGGTTTTGTTGCCAGCACTTTTTTTGTGCCCAGCCTCAACAGGCCACAAAACACGCCCAAAAGTGGATGATTGGTTGAATTGTTACACCTATGTTACACCTGTAAAAATAAAATAGGCTGATAACCGATTGATTTTCAATTAGTAACCAATTGATTTTCAGCCTATATGTGTGCCCAAGAAAGGACTCGAACCTTCACGCCTTGCGGCACACGCACCTGAAACGTGCGCGTCTACCATTCCGCCACTTGGGCATTGCGAATGCAAAGTTAGTAATATTTTTTAAATTAGCAACAATGCCCTGTGAAAAAAGGATGCCCGTTTTTTGCTGTCGTTGGTTTTTTCTGATGATGAGGTTTTCTTGAATTTTCTTTTGGCGGTTGCCCGTAGTCTGCTGCCGGGCCAACTTCTGGGGTTTTGCATTTGATTTTCTGCGTTTCTTTCGGTAAATTTGCACTTTAGAAACCAAATAAAATTACATATATGAGAAAGTCACTGTTTTTTATCTTTGCCCTTGCGTTGGCGGTGATGGCCAATGCTGGCGTACGCGAAGACTTTAAGGCCAACTATAAGCAGGCGGCCAACAACTATTACGCTTATCCCGACCAGAATCTTCCAGCACTCACTGCTGCTCCCGATGGCTATACGCCTTTCTATATCGACCATTATGGCCGTCACGGCAGCCGTTGGCTGATTTCGCCAAGCCAGTATCACTTGGCGGTGGAAACGCTGGAGAAGGCTGAAGCCGCTGGCAAACTTTCGGCTCGTGGCAAGGATGCTTTGCAAATTTTCAAGGAGGTGGAAGCTGCTTCCTACAAGCGTCTTGGCGAATTGAGCGACATCGGCGCTGAGCAGCATCAGCGTATTGCTGCGCGCATGTATAAGAATTTTCCAGAGGTGTTTGCCGGCGACGCTGCTATTGATGCGCGTTCCACTATCGTGATTCGTTGCATTCTTTCGATGCAGAACGCTGTGACCACGCTCAAGGGCATCAACCCACAGTTGCGTATCACTACAGATGCGTCGGAGCACGACATGTATTATATGAACTACGATGACCCTGTGGCAAAATTCCTGCGCAAGGATGCGTTTAAGGACGATTCTAAGGCTCTCAAAGATAAATATTTGAATCCGAAGCGCTTGCTTAAGACTCTTTTCACCGACTACAAGTGGGCACAGAAGAATATTCCTGATGCACAGGATTTGATGACCAATCTGCTCGACCTTGTGGGCAATATGCAAAGTCACCACCAGTTTGAAAATGTTGACCTCTATAATCTTTTCAGTGAAGAAGACCGCGTGAATGTGTGGGCTTACAACAATGCCCGCTGGTATCTCTGGGCTGGTCATTCGCCACTGACAAAAAATCGTGTGCCATACATGGAGGCCAACCTTTTGCACAATTTCATCGCATCGGCCGATAAGGCCATCCTTGCAGGCAAGAATTGTGCCACCCTCCGCTTCGGTCACGAAAGCGTGGTGCTTCCATTTGTGTGTCTGATGGGTCTTAATGGCATGGACTACAGCACCACCGACCTCTTCACGCTTGCCGACCACTGGCAGAGCTACAAGGTGTTCCCGATGGCTGCCAATGTGCAATGGGTTTTCTATCGCAAGGCCGGTGAGCCCATCCTCATCAAGTTCTTGCTCAATGAGCACGAAGCATCGCTCCCCGAGGCGGTGAAGCCTGTGAGCGGTCCATATTACAAATGGGATGATGTGAAGGCTTATTTTGAACAGAAATTGGCCGATGAGCCACAAATTGAATTGCCCGAAACCGAAGAAAAGAAATAATGAAGCGAATCCTCTTGATATGTGCCGCAGTGGCTATGTGTGCCAGTGTGTGGGCGCAAACTGCGCGCGAAACCATCGCATTGCACCCCAACTTCTGTGCCATCAACCATGTGGCATATCCTTATAGCGAGTCGAATCTGCCTGCGCTCACCGCAGCACCTGCGGGCTACGAGCCGTTCTACATTGCCCACTATGGCCGTCACGGTAGCCGATGGCAAAGTTCGATGCGTGCCTACGAGGAACCTGTAAAGATGCTTGAAAAGGCTGAAAAGGCTGGACAACTCACTGCGTCGGGTATCCGCTTGCTCACCATTCTGCGAAAGGCGGCTGTAGATGCCACGCTCCGTACGGGTGAATTGAGCGACATCGGCGCCGAGCAGCACCAGGGTATTGCCCGCCGCATGGGCAACCGCTTCCCCGAGGTGTTTGCCGGCGATGCGGTGGTCGACGCCAAGTCGTCGGTCGTGATTCGTTGCATCCTCTCGATGACCAATGCCGTGACCACGCTGAAAGCAGCATATCCGCATCTGCGTATCACCACCGATGCATCAGCCCACGACCAGCACTTCACCGGTGGCGGTCAGGGCGAAGACACTTTGGCTCACCGCATGCGTAGCGCTTTGGATGTGAAATCGCTACCCCTCGGTTGTTCCACCGATCGCTTCATGGCGCAATTGTTTGTACATCCATCGTGGGCGAAGGAGAACAAAATCGATGCAAAAGACCTGATGAGCCGCGTGTTCACTGTGGCTGGCGCACTTCAAAACCACCATGCCTATGACGATACCGAACTCTTCTCTTATTTCACCTCCGACGAATTGTTCCACCTTTGGCGGGTGCTCAATGCTCGCTGGTATGTTCGTTACGGCAATGCCGAGGAAAACGGCCACCGAGGTCCGTTCACAGCGCGCGAACACTTCAAAGAAATGATTACCACAGCCGATTCCATTGTGCGCTCTGGAAAGCACGGTGCATCGCTCCGCTTCGGTCACGACACCTTGCTACTCCCATTGGCTTGTCTGCTCGAACTCGGCAACGCCAACTACTGCGGCGATTTGGAAACACTCCACGAGCATTGGCGCAGTTACGAACTGTTTCTTATGGCGGGTAACATACAACTGGTGTTCTATCGCAAGGCGGGCTCCGACGACGTGCTCGTGAAAGCACTCTTCAACGAGCAGGAAACCACCCTGCCCGTGCCCACCGACCAGGCACCATATTACCACTGGTCGGACCTCCGCGACTATTATTTAAAGAAAGCCGCCACCCCCATCGACTGGAACTAACCATTCGCCCCCAAAACCAAATTCCGCCCCCCTGTATAGCAAAAGGGGGTTACTAAAATTTGATGATTCCCAAAACACTTATTTAGTGGAAACAAGCACGAAAATTGTAACAAAAAATGGCTAAAAAGAACCGTCCCGCTTAGCCATTTTTTCTTCTAAAGAAGCCTTGAGTTTGTTGTTGACTTTGTGATAGAGATGAGTCGTTTTTAGGGGGTGGGTTATCTAAGTTTTGAGAGAGCCTTGAAATTTTCTTTGGGAATGTTTTGTAAGATATTGATAATTAGTTACCTAAGTGGTAGCTAAATTTTTTGTAAAATTTTGGAGGTTATCTAAGTTTTTCTGTACATTTGCATTGCGATAGCAGGTTTCCCTGCAAGACGGAAACATCGCAGAGCCGAAAGTTTTTGTGATTTGAGGCGGGAAACAAACTTTATGGAAAAATGAAGAAAAATGGATTTTACATATCGCTCTTATCGGCATTGGCGTGGGTGCTGACAGCGTGTGGCTCAAGTGCCGACCGAGCGTCGCTTGTGGCTATCGATTCGCTTGCCATGCAGAATCCCGACAGTGCCTGTGCATTGCTCGCTGCCATGCCTTCCGATTCGCTTACGACCGACGACGACAAAGCATATTATGCACTGCTTACTGCCATTGCTGAATATAAGGCGCAACATCAGATTACTTCCGACAGCACTATCAACATCGCTCTCAATTATTATACCCATAGCGGATCCGACCCCGACAAGCGTATGCGTTCGCTCCTCTATAAGGGATGTGTGATGAGCGAGCTGGCTGAGTATAAGTTGGCGATGGACTACTACAAAAAAGCGCAGTATTTGTGTCCTCAAAAAGATTATTACCACCAGGGATATATCTATTATTGCATTGCACAACTCTATCAGCAGACTGGCGAAACTGCCCAGACGCTCATTTATTTTGAGAAAGCGTATCAGGCTTTTGTGAAGGCCGACAATCCCCGCCTCCGCATGCAGTGCTGCAAGCATCTGGGCGCCATCTATCGAATGTCGAACTCTGAAAGGGCTCTTCATTATATAAAAAAGGCTCAAGCCGATGCCAAGCAGCTCAAAGACACAGCCGCTCTGTATGAGGTGTGTGTTGACCTCACTGGTTATCATTACCTTCAGAAAGAGTACGACATGGCCATTCAATTGGCTCGCATGGTGATTGATGACGGTGAAAAATATCTCGTCAACAAGGATGTTTATTACTACTCCTGCCTGTCGTATCTTGCGGTGGATAGTGTGGATGCGGCTAAGCAGAGTCTTTCTTTGGCGGCGAGTCCAGAAACCAAAGCCGACAGTATGCAGTATTTCAGGTGCAAATCGGGAATCTTGCAGAAAACGGGGCCGCTTGATTCTGCTATGAATTATTTGAACAGGGCCGATTCTATCAGTGAGTCGCTCACATCTCAATCGATAAACAATGGGCTTGTGGCCATCGACAAGGAAATCGACAGCAGGGTTGACCGCCAGATTGAGCGTAGTAATTTCACATTGATTATCACCTTGCTATTCATTGCCATGCTGGTGGTAGTGTGGTTGCTGTATGCGCAGAGAAAGAAAACGATTAGGGCGCGAATCGACAACGAAGAGGCTTTGTCGCAGCTTTCTGCGCTCAACAATCAGTTGCAGAAAGTGACAGCCGACAGTCAGAATCACATATCTGTTCTGAAGTCGCAGGTTGCACATCTGGAGGAAAGCAAGGCTGATAGGGAAACTGGTGATGAGGCACAGCTTGACGATTTGAACGAGCAGTTGGCCAGCGCAGAAAAAACGAGTGAAGTGCAAATCAAGACTCGACAATGCCTCGAGGAAATCCTTCGCTTGTCGTTCTATTCAGGGAAATATAATTCGGATATGGTGATAAGCAACGATTCCTCACTGGAGATGAGTGAGGAGTTTTGGAGCACGGCGTATGAAATCGTGGCTTTGGAGCATGGCAATCTTTTTGAACGAATAGCCCAAAGTGGCATTTCGTTGACCGATAGCGATAAGCGGTTGCTCACTCTTTGTGCCATCAACATCCCCGGGGCCATTATCCGCCGAATACTGAATTATAAAAGCATACAGGTGGTGTCGAACCTGAAACGAAAACTCGCAAAGAAAGTGACAGGGCAATCTACCCGTATCGAAGATGTGTTTTTAGACAAAGATTATACTCAATAAACTTAACCCCAGAAAGTGCATTAGATACAGATGGCAATATTTTGTTTCTCATAGGCATGATTTGTGCAATCTTTCGCTCACATAGGAGCCCCTATGCTCGTTCAAGATAGCGCAAATCCCGACACTATGATAACCAGAAATCTTATCCATGCCCTAATGGACTTTCTGGGTTAAACGGTTTGGTTATGGCAAAAGGAAAAAAGACTTGCAAGATATTGAAAGATATTCGCCGTGAGATTGCGAAGGCTAATGATATCGACCTTGTGATTAGCGAATGTACCTACAAGGGTGACTGTGCGGGCACTTGCCCCAAATGCGAAGCTGAGGTTCGCTATCTCGAGCAGCAGTTGAGAATGCGCCGTAATGCGGGGAAAGTGGTGGCTCTTGCCGGACTTATGGCTGGCGCCTTTGTGGCGACGAGCCCTTTGCATGCGAGTGTTGGCAGGGATGCCGCACCTGTCATGCAACACGACCCTGAGCTTTCTCGCACCAAAGGGATGGTGGCGTTGACATCCCCCGACACCATCGCTGCTCCCACACCTACGAAAGAATCGGCCGATAATAAATTGTTTGGCGCCATCAGTGAAGGCATGCCAATGTTTAAGGGCGGTGATGCGGCATTGATGAAATATGTAATCACTCACCTGCGCCGACCACAAAATTTCAAGGAAGGAAAAGTGATTGTTCAATTTTATGTGTTGGAAGATGGCTCTATCGATGATGTGAGAGTCGTGAGGTCTACGACAAATGCTGAATGTGAAGCCGAAGCAATACGCGTTGTGAAAACGCTCCCGAAGTTCATTCCTGGTACGCAAAACGGCAAACCCATCAAAGTGCAGTACATTCTCCCCGTCACCTTCAAAAATACCACTATTGGTGAGGGCGGCAAAGGCGGTGAATAAGTGCGCGTGAGGTGTTTTTATCGTTTTTATACACGTAATTAACAAAGGTTATACATCGGTTACCATTAATTTTTGTACTTTTGTCGTGAATTTCAATGATAATTAGCGCTATGAAAAGGATAATTATGATGTTGATGGCTGCAATCGTATGCTGTGCTGCATACGCAGAAGGCCATGCCACTTACAAGGAGATGGAGCACGACTTTGGCTACATCAAGGAAGCTAACGGCTCTGTAAGTTACACTTTTGAACTAACCAACACTGGTGATAAACCATTGGTAATCATGCAGGTGGTTACTTCGTGTGGCTGTACTCGCCCAGAATTCCCCACCAAACCTATCAAGCCGGGGAAGACTGCAAAAATCAAGGTGTCGTTCAACCCTGCAGGGCGTTCGGGCGCTTTTATGAAACCTATCAAGGTGAAGACCAGTGGCGATGAAGGTCGCACCACGCTCACTATTCGTGGCACTATTATTCCTAAAAAGTGATGACACTCAAGCGACACATAGCAAGTGCGTTGATGTGCGTCGTGGCTTTTCTGGCTATGGCGCAAGGTGTGCCCACTTGGCTTGAAACTACCCACGATTTCGGCACTTTTCGCGACGAATTGCAGATGGTGACCACGGTGATGAAGGTGGTGAACACAGGCGATTCGGCGCTGGTGATTACGCGTGTGCAGTCGAATTGCGGTTGCACTGTGGCTGAATACACCACCGATGTGATGCAACCCGGCGACACGGGATGCGTGACCGTGACCTACAGCGCACGCAACATTCCTGGGCCGTTTGAGAAAAAAGTGTTTGTCTACACCAACGGCAAGCCTCGCAAGAGCACCCTCACTGTGAAGGGCAATGTGATAGGCTCGCCCGCATCGGTGGCAGAGCGCTATCCGTTCGGCTTTGGTCCTGTCCGCCTCAATTCGGCAAGTATGCCCCTCGGCGAAATCCTCAAGGGTAGTTCGCGCTCCGCATATATCAGTGGCTACAACACCTCGAGCGACACCATGCTCGTGAGTGCCAAAATCGACTCGAAATACATCTCTTGCAATGTGCTCCCCGACACTGTGGAGCCAGGCGGACTGTTTATCGTGTCGGTGTACTGTTCCACAGCAGGCGCTCCTCACTGGGGATTCAACACCGATTCTGTGATGCTGCAAGCGCACCCCATTCACGCCAAAGAGCCGCTTCATAAAGGCAAATTCGATGTGATGCTGCAGGTGAAGGAGGATTTTTCGCGCCTCACCGAAAAGCAGCGCCGCAACGCGCCAGTGGTGGAAGTATCGACAGACAAGGTTGACTTCGACCGCTTGGTGCCCAACGACCCCGTGGAGCGCACATTCACCATCACCAACCGTGGCAAGGATGTGCTTCGCTTGCGCCGTCTGTTTGTGCCTGCAGGGGAGGGTATTACCGCCACTGCCGACCGCTATGAATTGAAAAAAGGCCAAAGTGCCACCGTGACTGTGACGCTCGATGCTCCCGCACGCCACGACAGCGTGGTGAACTCGCGCCTCACTATCATCAGCCACGACCCTTACACCCCACAAGCAGTAGTACGAATCGGGGGCATTGTCTATTAAAGCAACAAAAACAATTTTTACATAAAGACTATGAGCAATATTCAACATAACGATGAGCATCCACTCATCGAACATCCAGAAAACGAAGAGCAATACACCGGTTTGCAGGTGAATGCGGGCATTGAAATGCCTCCTATGGTCAACCCTTACATGAAAAAGCGCAAAAAGCGCCCACAACTTTCGGTCAACGACTATGTGGAAGGCATCCGCAAGGGCAATCTTTCGGTGCTTGGTCAGGCGGTGACTTTGGTGGAAAGCCTCATTCCTGAGCATCAAGTGATAGCTCAAGAAGTGATTGAAAAATGCTTGCCTTACACTGGCGACAGCAAGCGCATCGGTATCACAGGTGTGCCTGGTGCCGGCAAGAGTACATCAATCGATGTGTTTGGTCTTCATGTGCTTGAAAAAGACCCAGCCAACAAGTTGGCTGTGCTCGCCATCGACCCAAGTAGTGAGCGCTCTAAGGGTTCCATCCTCGGCGACAAGACCCGTATGGAGAAGCTTTCTGTGCATCCTAAGGCTTTCATTCGCCCTTCACCCTCTGCAGGCTCGCTCGGCGGTGTGGCGCGTAAGACTCGCGAAACCATCGTGCTCTGCGAAGCGGCTGGCTACAACAACATCTTTGTAGAAACTGTGGGTGTGGGCCAGAGCGAAACGGCTGTGCACTCGATGGTCGACTTCTTCTTGCTCATCCAGCTCGCAGGCACTGGCGACGAACTTCAGGGCATCAAGCGCGGTATCATGGAAATGGCCGACGGCATCTGCATCAACAAGTGCGACGGCGACAATGTGGACCGTGCCAACTTGGCTGCTAACCAGTTCCGCAATGCTCTCCACCTGTTCCCTGTGCCACCAAGTGGCGTTACCCCAGAGGTGACTACCTATTCGGGTTACTATGGCTACAACATCGACAAGGTGTGGGATATGATTGACTCCTATTTCGACACCGTGCGCAAAAGCGGCTATTTCGAAGAAAAGCGCCGTCAGCAGGAGAAATATTGGATGTATGAAACCATCAACGAGCATCTGAAGAGCCATTTCTACAGCAACCCCGAAATTGAACGATTGCTCAACATCAAGCAAGAAATGGTGCTCGACAGCAAACAGTCGTCGTTTATTGCGGCTGCGGATGTGCTCAAATATTATTTCGATTCTTTAACCAAACAATAAATCCTACAACAATGAAAAAACTCATTCGCATTTTCGTGCTCGCCCTCGTGGTGGCTGTGATGGGCAGTTGCTCCATCACGCGCAAGGTGGAAAAGGATGCTTATCCCATCGCTTTCACTGAAGTGCACAATTATTATGTAAAGAACAATTTCACCCCCAAGAAGCTCGTACGCAAGGTGATTAACACCGAGGGTGAATTTCGCGCAATTTTCGGCGATGCTGCAGTGATGGGCGCTAACGGACGCCCCACACCCATCAACTTTGGCCGCCAATTTGTGTTGGCAGTGGTAAGCCCCGTGACCGACACCAATACGCAGATGTATCCACTCAGTGTGCTCCAGAATGGCAACGCCATCATCTTCAACTACAAGGTGGACAAAGGCGGTAAGATGTCGTACTCGGTTAGCCCTTATGTGGCAGTGGTGCTCGACCGTCCGGTCAACAATTCTGCTTTCGAAATTTACTGGAACGAAAAATAACATCATTTATGGAAGAAAAATATTGCTATACTCATCCACATCCAGCCGTAACGGTCGACTGCATCGTGCTCTCGCCAGAAGGTGGTGAAATGAATGTGCTTCTGGTGGAGCGCAAGGATGAGCCTTTCAAAGGACACTGGGCTTTCCCCGGTGGGTTTATGGAAATCAACGAAGACGCCGCTGCGGCAGCGCGCCGTGAACTTCGTGAAGAGACGGGCATCGCCGTAGGGCAGATGATGCAACTTGGGGCCTACACACGCCCCGACCGCGACCCACGCGAACGCGTCATCTCCATAGCCTATGTGGCCTACTTTGATAAGCGCCCCGAGGTGGCTGCCGGCGACGATGCCGCCAAGGCGCAGTGGTTCCCCGTGAAAGCCCTTCCGCCTATGGCATTCGACCACGCCGAGATGCTCCGCGACGTGCAAGAGCTCATCACCCCCGTATAAAAATAATTCTCTCATAGATGATTATAATGCAAGGCTCCTCTTCAAAAACTTTGATGGATTCTCCAGAGAATACAATGTTGTTTAAAGACCTATGCCTTATTATTGATGAGGCGAGGCGGCATGTGGCTACATCTGTTAATGTAGAGGCCTGCCTGATGAATTGGCATGTAGGTAAATGCATCAAAAATTCTGTTTTGTTTAATCAGCGAGCAGAGTATGGCAAACAGATATTGGAGAACCTTTCCAAGAAGTTGACGGAAAAGTATGGAGTTGGATGGGGAAAAGAAAAGCTTAAACATTGTGTACGCAGTGCGTACCTTTTTACTGAGGACGAAATTAGGTACGCAGCGCGTACCCAATTAACGTGGACTCACCTTCGCTCCCTTATGTCGATAAAGGACACTCTTGAACGTCAGTTCTATATGGAAATGTGCAGGATTGAACATTGGGACACTCGCACTCTTGACCAAAAGATTGATGGTCAATTGTATCAGCGCACAGCCATAAGTCATAGGCCAGAAGATGTTATAAAAAGAGAACTTGAAGAATTAAAGGCTACAGACGCTTTAGACCCAGATATCGTATTCCGCAGCACTTATTTTCTTGATATGTTGGGTTTGCCAGATGTGTTTTCTGAGAGAGATCTCGAGAATAGTATTCTGAATCAATTACTGGAGTTTATAAAAGAACTTGGTAGCGATTTTACTTTCGTTGATCGACAAAAAAGGATTACAGTTGATTCTGAGGACTATTTCATAGATCTGGTATTTTTTCATCGTGGTTTGCGTCGTTTGGTTGCCATTGATTTGAAGCTTGGGAAATTCAAGCCGGCCTATGAAGGGCAGATGCGTTTGTATTTGCGATATCTAAACAAAAACGACCGTAAGCCTTGGGAAGAAGAACCAATAGGACTGATTTTATGTAGTGAAGGTAATACGGAGCATATCCAATATTTTATGCTTGATGATGACAGTGATATTCGAGTTGCTCAATATTATACCCAACTTCCATCTAAAGAGATTTTGGCAGATCGTCTTCAACGAGCAATTGCGATTGCAAGGGAGCATCAAATAGAAACTAAATAAATCTGATTATAATCAGATGCGACAGGGCAGGCTTTCATCATGAGGCTTGCCTTGTCGCTTTTTGCTGCATCTATTCGTGATGAGATGCCGAAAAAATGGTTGCTCTTACCGAAAATGGGGTAGTGCCTTGCGTGATAGGTTTGCTTACCTTTGCAATGAATTATTTTATCATCAATAATGAAACAAACATTAATAGCGCTGGCGAGCCTGATGGCAATGACGGCTATGGCACAGAACCCTCAAATGAATATGAAAGCAGAAGAATTGAAGATTACCCAAGAATGGGACAAGGTGTTTGCTCAAAGCACCAAAGTGGATCACGAAAAGGTTACTTTCGTGAATATGTACGGCATCACA
>JAKSMA010000050.1 GCA_024400895.1 Muribaculaceae bacterium
TTTAAGGTACATAATTAATTCATTATATAATAGCAATCCTATTTTTTTCAACACTGCAGTTACCAAAAAAATGGAGAGATTGGAGCGGAATGTGTGGAAAAATCACACATTCCGCTTGCATTTCGGGGAGGCTGTCCGAAAACTTAAAATTACAGAATTGCAATTTACTGATTGAAAATAGAGGTTTTGGAGTTCAGGCTGGAGGCCTGCACTTGTGAGTAACCGGGTACGCAGTGCCCGGATAAAAGAAGGAAAAGTATTCAGGCTGGAGGCCAGTACTTTGCAAATTGCTCGCAAACGTGCGAGTATCTGGAAATCTTTGTGTTTGTAGGTACTGGCTTCCAGCCAGGGGGGGCGTTTTCCGTGGGCAAAATCTCCTTCATCGATTTTCCCCACGGTTACTCAACTGCTGGCTTCCAGCCAGAACATGGCACCTCTTTACAATTTGTAACTTTTTAGTGTACCCCGTTTTAGTTCTCGGACAGCCTGTGGAGGGAGGGAGTGGCACAAAAAGCACGGCTGGGTGAGAACACCGCCGTGCTTGATATTATTCCAAAAATTTTCTGGGTAATTAATTTCTATGTTTTCGCTGATTAGTGGAGCATTGCCACGATGTAGTTTTGTACCCAGTAGGTGAATATACCTGCAAAGTAACCTACTGCCACGAGCCAGCTGATGCGCTTCATGTACCAACCGAAACTGATGCGTTCGAGACCCATCACCACTACACCAGCAGCTGAGCCTACGATGAGAATACTGCCACCAACACCGGCACAGTAAGCAAGGAGTTGCCAGAAGAGTCCGTCGACTGCATAATCGCCCACGAGGTTGGTGTACATACCCATGCAGCCTGCAACCAGTGGCACATTGTCGACAATACTTGAAACCACGCCGATGATACCTGTCACGAGGTAGTGGTTGCCGCACGACACTTCGTTGAGCCATTCACCCGCAAGTCCGAGCACCTTGATTTCTTCGAGGCAGCTCACAGCCATGAGGATACCGAGGAAGAAGAGGATTGTACTCATATCGATGCGGCCGAGCACTTTGCTCACGCGGCGTTTCATGCTGTCGTGGCGATAGCGCTCTTTGCGGTAGAAGATTTCGATGGTGGTCCAAAGTACACCCAGCACGAGGAGAATGCCCACAAATGGTGGGAGGTTGGTGAGGTTATGGAACACTGGCACGAAGCACAAACCGCCTACGCCAAGGCAGAAAATGGTTTTGCGTTCACGGCTTGTGAACGATTCTTCCTCTTTCGTAGAGGTCGATGCAGGCGCGTCAAGTCGTCCTTTGAGCATCCATTGCATAATCAATGCCGGTACCACTGCCGAAACGAGCGATGGCAAGAAAATTTCGGTGATTACGCCCGCTGCAGTGAGCAAGCCTTTGTTCCAGAGCATGATGGTGGTCACGTCGCCGATTGGCGAGAATGCGCCACCGGAGTTGGCCGCAATAATCACAAGCGAAGCAAAGGTCAAACGGTCTTGACGATTGTCGACGAGCTTGCGCAGCACCATCACCATCACGATGCTGGTGGTCATATTGTCGAGGATGGCGCTGAGGAAGAAGGTGATAAACACGATTCGCCACATCAGTCGGCGCTTGCTGGTGGTGCGCAGTGCATCGCGCACAAAATTGAAGCCACCGTTTTGGTCCACGATTTCTACGATGGTCATTGCGCCCATCAAGAAGAAGAGTGTGGTGGCGGTGCTGCCAAGATGCTTCTCGATTACGGCATTTATCAGCTCGTGAGAGAAGTTAGGGATGTAGCTGGCAGGATCCATCATGAAGAGGGTCCATGTGGCCACAAACATGAGAAGTGCAATGGCAGCCTTATTGACACGGGTAACGCTTTCAAGGGCGATACATGCGTAGCCCAAGACAAACACCACAACAATGGCAATGGTTAATGTAGTCATGCAAAATGCTTAATTTAAAAATATCATACAAATAATAACACTGATTCGGAACTTTCGATTTCCGAGATCGATGACAAAGGTAGACTTTTTTCCTAACCTGACCAATTATATCGGCCTAAAAATGTAAAAATATGTTTAAATAGCTACTACTTGCGAAATAAACACCAATTTGGGGAGGGGATTTATAGGATTTTATAGGGCCAATAGGAACAATAGGATTTATAGGATTTATAGGACCTATAGAACTAATAGGGCTTTTAGGATTTAGGGGGAGGGAGAAATGGAGGCAGCAGTCGCTCTTGGGAGGGCGACTGCTGCATTGCGGGTGATATGCGTTTGAGAGGCGGTGATTACTTCACTGCCACTTTTGTGGCTGAGCCATCGGTGTAGCGAACGACAAACACGCCACGGCCTTCTGGCACTTGTGAGCCAAGGTATTGGCCAGTGATACTGTAAACGCCAGCTACAGCCTTCACGCCGCCGTCAATGTTCACGTCCTTCACGCCAGTCACAAGACCTTCCTGTACTATCACATTTGTGAGGCTGTGGTAGGTGGGAGCAAGACCCGACTCTTCGGTGTAGACAGCTTTCACGTAGAAGGTGAATGTTTCAAGCTCATTCTTGTGCTCACCATCCAGTGGCACTGAAAGCACTTTGGTGTAGCGAGGAAGAGTGGTTGTAATCATGTGCTTGTCTTCTGGAGCCTGAGCAGGAGTTTCCAACTCGAATGCTTCGTAGTGGCCAGTTTCGTTCTTTGGAAGAACATAGGTGGCTGCAGGAGTCATGATTTCGTTGAGTTTGCTGTTTGGATCGGCAAAGATAGCATCGCTTGCGTCTTCCACTGGGTGTTCGAGATCTTTAGTGTGGTATGCGCACACTTCGTAGTGGTCAACGAATTGTTCGTTTGCAGTAACATCGAACATTACAGGGCAAGCCACATAGTGCTTATCCACTGTTTGACCACCAACCGTTTCGGTAATCTTATACTGGCAAATGCTTGCTTTGAGCAAAGTGGTGATTACACCATCAACCGCCACTTCATGGTTATCAATAGCGAGTTGGAGAGTGATGTCTTCAGAATCGTGGGCTGTTTCGATGTCGATGAGCTCGTAGATGCCGCCACGCTTGTAGTTGTCGTCGCTATCGAAGAGAGCCAAACCAGATGCTGTTCCATTTTGGCCAGCTTGCAGCTGTTCGTCGGTGCAATACACGTATGGGTCGATGTGCAAATGCTTTGTGCTAATGGTGCGGCAAGTACCGCCGTCAGACACCCATGGGTTGGTTGCTTCTGATGCTTCGCCATTATCGGCGTGGTGGTGGCGTTGGCCATTGGTCCAAGTGCCTTCCACTCTATCCTTGAGAGCAGTGATACTTTCTGGGATAATGTGACCATCAGCATCACGGCTGTATGCACCTTCCACGAGGCCAGCGATACGGTTGTCGTGCCAAAGAGTGATGGCATGGTTGTATTTATTGGCTTCAATCTGTGCGGCAGTCACGCCTTCCACATTCTTGATGGCTTCGTAAGCACGGTGATAGTGGGTGAAGCCTGCAGGGTTTTCTTCGCGGGTGATGAGAATCTTGCTTCCATCAGCTTTGAGATAACCAGTGAGAGGGTGAATTTCAGATTTAAGTCCTTCACCATAACCACGATTTACTTGAGTCAAGCCAGTGCCAGCGAGAAGTTGGTCGAGGTCTGCATCTGTTTGGGTGCCAAGAGTTTGGGTGTAAAGAGGTCCAAAACCAGAGAAATTGTGCATCCAGAACTGGGTGTCGCCATTGGCTTTGTCCTCATAGTCGGCAATCGCTTCAAATGAGCGGCCTTCACCATTATGAGTGTCGTTGACAACGGTGTTAGGGTTATAGTGACGGAACTCTGCATAAAGGAAATCGTAGTGAGTTTCCTCAAAGTCGTCAGCAGTGCCGCGGATGCCATCGACACCATCGTTCTTAACTGCTAAACGCATGAAGTAGTGGCGCTGTCCCCAATATGGCGCAAGCATCAAGCTTTCGTCGAAGTGGGCATGCCCCCATGGAGTGACACCCAACCATTCAAAGTTGCTAATATCAGTCTGGCTAAGCCATACCTGAAGCGCGACATCTGAGATTAATGATGTCTCTGTTGTCAATTCTTCAACACCAGTTCTTCTCTTGATGCCTTCTTCTGCGTATGTAAAGTCGTCGGGTTGCATCATATGAATGCGCACATATTTGTGTTCGTTACCAGTCCCTTTGATCTGGTATTTTTTGTCAACAGGCTGAGCCATCACGTTGCAATAGTCATCGCTAATAACGAAATCCCAGTCAAAAAGACCACCGAATGCATTTTCAAGGGTCACCATTTTGGCACTTGTTCCAGCGTTACCATCAAAATCATGCCAATCAACATCCGCAGTGCTTTTCTGAACAAAGCGACCTTTTGCAAAGCTATCTTTGATCCACATATTATTAGTGAATACCCGGTCTTTTGTAGAGCAGGCATCGCTTTGGTAGCTTGCTGAATAGAAAAGAGACTGACAATGACCACCATTTGCTGTGAGGATGTCGATAACTTCTTGAGCGGTTTGAGTACGTCCAAAGATGTCTTGTGCTTGTACGTTTGACGTTGCGAGAGCGCAAAGTGCGAGTAATAATAGTCCTTTAAATTTCTTCATTAATTGATTTTTGTAATTTGTTATATTAGTAATTATTTGTAATCCCAAAATTAAAAAATCACCCAATTAGCCTTTTTCAAGTATACTACAAAAAGATACAGTATTAGTGAAAATATCAAATTCTGCTATTTGTCAGGGGAGAAGTATATTAGTAATAGTGCCGACTCAATCATCGGCAATACAAAGATACAACCGCAAACGTTGGTTTGCAAACAAATGCACACCCATTTACAGTTTATTAACTAAAAAACTGAAAGTTACGAGAAAGTTTTCGATGTGTTTTTTTGGCGGCGAGGGAAAAGAATAGCCACAAGAATGAGCGCAATCCCTGCGCCAATATACCATTGCCACCACTTGCCCGTGCGCGCCACGCGATAGTCGTCGGCAGTATAGGTGCCTTCCATCACCCCTTTTACATAGGGCAGCACATTGCGGATGGCATATTCCACGGAATGGCCGTCGTAGATAGGTCCTCGCACCTTGTCGGTGCACAGATTCCGTGCAAATTTTCTGGGGAAACGAGCAGCAAGTTGAGGCGATGGAAAGAGGAACACTTCAGGCCGCTTGTTCTCGCCAAGCATCTGTATGGCAATCACCACGGTGGGCTTTTGTGCGGAGTGAATCGTACGGAAAACATCTTCCGCCACAACGCTGACGTGGCGAGGCATCGACACAGAGTCGACCACAGCCACAGCAATCACATTGCCGGTTGTTTTTTCATAGTCGAGCAGTTCCTGCTGCAAACGCGCAGCTGAATCGGGGTTGATGGCGTGGATGAGGTCGCTGACACGAGTCGACGAGAGTGCACTATCGGCAGCACGCATCGCTGATGAGCAAAAGCCCACCAGCGACACAATCGTTGCCAATAATATTTTCTGTGCGAAAGGTTTCAAATCACTTTGCTTGCGCCTTGTCTAAGCGCTCGTAGATTTCGTCGAGAGCAGCCTTCACAGCACCGTAATAGTCGCCAGCCTGAAGGCAAGGAGTCATCTTCTTGTTGATAATGTCTTGGCAAATTGGGTAAGGAAGAGTGCGCTGCACGCCCACGCCTGTGGCAATAGCCAACTGACCTTGCGACTTTTCAGTTTTAGGCTTGATGAGAATCACCACGCCATCTTGCTTTTCCTTGTCGCCAACGCCCCACTTTTCGCCCACTTTTTTGGCGAAATCCAATGGCACATCGCCGCCGATGCCGTCGACAGTGACCACAGTCACAGGATATTCCTTCGAACGAATGTAGTCTTCGATTTCTCTTGCGCTGTCGGTAAGCACTTGCGCGAAGTCGTTCAGTGCCATGTTGGAAGATTGGGGCACATCGGTCAGACGCATAACTGTTGGAATAGATGGGTCTTTCACATTTTCTGATGCGCTGCCACTATTCTCAGAACCAGATTTTGTGCACATGGTGAAAGTCATCACCATTGCCACCATCATAAAGATGGAAAAAACGATTTTTTTCATTGCAGAATTGGGTTTGTGATTTTATTGTTAATTATTTTTTTTAGGGGGAAGTTAAGAAGTTATGAAGTTAAAGAAGTTAAGACGATACCTGGAGCTGTTGATATTTCTTTGTGTGTGGGGGTCTCCTTCATCAGCTTTGACATTCGTCTCAATTTCTTAACATCTTCAATCCCTAAACTTCCAAAAGAATCTTCTCCTCCAATTACCAAGAGCCACCGGCACCGCCACCGCCGAAGGAGCCACCGCCAAAGCCGCCCCAGCTGCTACTCGAACTGCTTGAGAAGCCTGATGAGCCGCTGGAAGTGTAGGAGCCACTACCATCAGACCCGTATATCCACAATCCAATAATCACCACAAATATGATGATCGCGATTATCCAATCGGTGAGGGAGAGGTCGTTATCATCTTGGTAGGTTTCGAAATTGTATTCGCCACGGCAAACCGGCATAATCACATTCAGGGCAGCCCATGTGGCAGCGGTGTAGTCGTTGTCTTCTTTGAGGCATGGAATCATCTTGTCCTCAACGATTCGATGGCAGAACACATCGGGCAACGCGCCTTCCAGACCTCGGCCTGTGGCAATATATACCTCACCTTTCGAGAAGGTGGTCTTCTCCTTAAAGAGAATCACGATGCCGTTGTCTTCCTTTGCCTGACCCACGCCCCAGCGGTCGCCAATTTCGGTGGCGAATTGGTTGGGGGTGAAGCCGTGCAAATCGTCAACGGTCACAATCACCACCTGGTTGGATGTCTGGTTGGAAAGCGCACGCAAACTGTCTTCCAGCTCCAGAACGGTCTCGGCGCTGAACAAATTAGCGAAGTCGTTGACCAATCTCGGAGGATATGGGCGCTCGGGAATGCCATCGCCACCCTTCGCCGATGCCGCTACCGACGCCAACAAGAGCGCCATCACGCAGCAAATTCTGAACAGATAGAAATTCTTTTTCATATCACTTGGTAAAATTCTTGAAATCATAAATATGGATTACCATTCGCCACTGGCGCCGCCGCCGCTGAAAGAGCCACCGCCAAAATCGCCCCAGTCGCTGTCGTAATCGCTGTCGCTATCGCTATCCCAACCGCTACTGGTCCAACTGCCGCCCAAGGTGGAAGACAGTCCCACTTTCTTTAAGAGGCGGCCTCCGTAGAACAGACTGTCGACAATCGCTAAAATCATTGGCCCCATCACGCACAGCATGCATATCCAAGCCAAAATCATCGTCAGCAAATCCTTCGAATCCATTTCCTGTTCGTAGGATTCAAAATTGTATTCGCCCCGACACACCGGTATGATGACATCCAGGGCTGCCCAAGTGGCTGCGGTGTAGTCGTTGCCGTCTTTCAGGCATGGAATCATCTTATCGTCGATGATTCGATGGCAGAACACATCGGGCAATGCACCTTCCAGACCACGCCCCGGCGCTATCGCCACCTTGCCTTTTTCATAGTCGGTCTTTGGCTTGATGAGAATCACCACACCATTGTCGATTTTTTTCTGACCCACACCCCATTTGTCGCCAAGTTTGGCAGCAAACATCGTGGGGTCTTCATCCTTCAGGTCGGTGACCGTGACCACCACAATCTGGTTGGAGGTGTGTTTAGCCAAAGCGCGCAGCGAATCCTCCATTGCTTGGATATCGCGGTCGGAAAACACGCAAGCGTAGTCGTTGACAAGCGTGTGTGGAGTAGGCAATGCAAACACATCTCCGGTGAAAGGCTTTCGGTCAGTGCCCACACTCTCGGCCGCCGACAAAGGACTACCTTCTATGCTGTCGCCCGGATTTTGAGCCGAGGCTGTGGCAAAAGTTTCATCGTCCACAGCGCTGCCTTGCTCATCTTTCACGCTTTCAGCATACTCGTATTTCCTCGAAGGCTCGCTGCCAGATGATGAAGAGTCATCGTCGTCGCCACTAACAACCGCAGCTATCACAACAAAAGCCATGAAAATGCCGAATACCCAAAAAAACTCTTTCCGCGCTTTGCGTTTCTCCTCCTGAGAAGCGCTGGTGGCATCGGGAGGAGTGCTTGGTGGCACTTTCCCTGCATTTGCGCTGACAGGCGAAGGAACGTCTTTGCCAGTTGGCGCGGGCATAGGTGGAGGAGCAGGAGGTGTGGCCGCGCGTCGTGCTACCCTCTCTGCATCAAAGGGTGGAGGCACAGCTGCCCCACCCTTTTGCGCATATTCTGTTTCCTTCTTGTTCATTCAATTACCACGAGCCGCTGGCGCCACCGCCGCTGAAAGAGCCGCCGCCAAAGCCGCCCCAGCTACTGCTTGAGCTACTGCTGCTCCAACTGCTACTGCTGCTCGAGCTACTATAGCTACTGCTTGAGCTGCTACTGCTCCAAGTGCCGCTACCGCTGCCAGAGTTGAGTCCCCATTTTTTAGAGAAACGATCTTTCAAGAACACGCCATCGATGATTAAGAAAAGGATTGGGCCCCAAATGAGAAGCAAGCAAGTCCATCCAATCCATCCGAGCACTTCGTCTTCCTCATCCTTTGCTTTTTCGTAGCTTTCGTAGTTGTATTCGCCACGGCACACTGGCATAATCACATCCAGCGCAGCGCGTGTGGCAGCCACATAGTCGTTGCCTTTTTTGAGTTCTGGAATCATCTCGTCTTGGATGATTCTGTTACAGAACGCATCAGGAAGCGCGCCTTCCAATCCACGACCTGGCGCTATAGCCACCTCACCCTTGGATGTGTCAGTTTTGGGTTTGATGAGGATAATTAAGCCATTGTCTTCCTTTTTCTGACCCACGCCCCACTTGTCGCCAAGTTTAGCGGCATAGATATTAGGATTTTCGCCATAGAGGTCGGTTACCGTAACCACCACGATTTGGTTGGAAGTGGCGCCCGAGAATGCTTTCAGTTCGTAGTCCATCGTCTTAACCACCGAGTCGGGGAACACGCAGGCAAAGTCGTTGACCAACGCGTCGGGTCTTGGGAGGTCGAGGATGTCGCCTTCGTATGGCTCGCGAACAGGTTCTGCGGCAGAAGCCTTTGCTGCGGTGTTCGCACCATCTTCTTTTGAAGCCAATGCTGGGCTCGACTCTCCGTCTTCGGCAGATGCCTGATTCGAGCTTTTGGCTTTCACCGTCTGCTCAACCTGCGACTTTACATCTTTGTTTTGATTCGTGGACTTGGGTCGGTTTTTGTCATCCTGTGTGAATTGACCTATCACGCCCAACACCAAAAAGATGCCCACAATCCACACCCAAGTCTTGACTTTTTTCTTTGGGGGCTCGGTCGTGAGCTTAACGCCGGTCGCCGCCTTTTGCTTTTGTTTATTCGCCTTTGGGGCTTCGGTCGACGAGAGTTTCATGCCTTCGCCAGAAGTAGCAGGCACAGTCGATTCGTCACCCTCTGGGAATGGAGGCGGAACTGTTTGCTTTGCCGCCTTTTCTGCATTAAAAGGGGCAGGCACGGCTGCCCCACCCTTTTGTGTATGATTGTGTTTGTTTTTGCTCATAACTGATTGTTATTACCATTCGCTGCTGGCACCGCCACCATCGAATGTACCACCACCGAATTTTTCTGCATTTGCACGCTTGCGACGCTCTTCTTCTTCTTGCTTTTCGCGCGCCGACTTGAATACGCCTTTGGCCGCAGCTGCAGCACCAGCAATGGCACGCTCAGCTTCACGCTTTTTGCGTTCTTCTTCAAGTTCTTTTTTTCGTTGTTCTGCCGCAGCAAGGCGAGCAGCACGCTCTTCGGGCGTTTCGGTTGCTTCCCGAAGTGCCTGTTTTTTCTTTGCACGGTTGTTGCTGTAGGCCACGCCACCAACTATTGCGCCGAAAATACCCACAAACCACATCCAGCCGTTGCCATCACCGCCCGAAGATTTCTTCTTCATTGCATCTTCCGCCGAGATTTCGCCCGCGCAGATAGGCATCACGGTTTTCAACACAGCCCAAACAGCGGCGTCATAGTCGCCTTTCTTGAGTTCTGGAATAGCCTTGCCATCGACGATGCGCTTACAGGCGACATCTGGCAAGGCGCCATTCAAGCCACGGCCAGGACAAAGCGCGAACTGTCCTTTAGAATCATTGGTTTTGGGCTTGATAAGGATAATCATACCGTTGTCGAGTTTCTTCTGACCCACACCCCAACGGTCGCCAAGTTCGGCAGCATACATTTTGGGGTCGTAGTCGCCAAGATCCTTCACGGTAATCACCATAATCTGGTTGGTGGTGCGCTTTGAGAAAGCACGGAGCGAATCGTCCATTGCCTTCACCTGGTCGGCTTTAAGCATACCGGCAAAGTCGTGCACGAAAATCGCAGTATCGGGGCGAGCAGGGAAGTCGGCATCGGCAGCATAACTGGTAGCCGACATCATCACAGCCACAGCCGCGAGCAATAAGAATTTAATTTTCTTCATTGTTGTAGGTTTTTGTAGTTGAAAGAACGAAGTGAGCGTCAACGCCTATTCGTCGTCTTCGTCGTCGGAGAACGAAACTTCGTTGCTCAGTTCGTCCACATCGTCGTCCACTGGTGGGAAGTAAGCAGCAAGTGCATCGCCAATTTGCGACACCACTTCACAAAGGCCATCGGCAGGTTTGCCTTGAGAAAGATATTTTCCCAAAGTTTCCTTTTCATCGTGCCAATAGTCGTCGGGCACCACATCGTTGATGCCTTGATCGCCTAAAATAGCAAACTTTTTGCTCTTGTAGGCCACATAGATGAGCACACCATTGCGGCGCTCGGTTTTGTAGAGACCGAGTTTGTTGAACTTCTTCTCTGCCGCTTCCATCACATCTCCGCGGCACTTGGGCGTAACATGCACGCATATTTCGCCCGAAGTGCGCTTTTCAGCCATAGTTATGGCCTCGGTGATGCGGGTTTGGTCATCTTTTGGAATAAAATCGCTAAGACCCATTTATTGATAATCTAAATAATGTGAATTAGTCGAAGTTAACGGTTGGAGCGTTTTCAGCACCTTCTTTAGCCTTGAAGTGAGGCTTGGTCTTGAAACCGAACATGCCAGCGAAAATGTTGGTTGGGAAGCGACGAACCTTGGTGTTGTATTCTTGAGCACCTTCGTTGAAGTCGGTCACAGCCTTAGTAATGCGGTTTTCAGTACCTTCGAGTTGAGATTGGAGGTCGAGGAAGTTTTGGTTAGCCTTCAATTCTGGATATGCTTCACTCACTGCCATCAACTTGCTAAGAGCGCCGCTCATTTGTTCTTGAGCCTTTTGGAACTTTTCAAGTTGTTCGTCGGTCATGTTTTCAGCGTTGATGTTGATTTGACCAATCTTGGTACGAGCTTCAGTCACTTCAGTGAATACCTTTTCTTCGTGCTTAGCATAGCCCTTAACCACATTCACGAGGTTAGGAACGAGGTTGGCACGACGGTCGTACTGTGCTTCCACATTTGCCCAATATTTTTCTACATCTTCTTCTTGAGCTACGAGTCCGTTGTAAGAGCTGATGCACCACATAACAAAAATACCTACTGCACCGATGATGAGCCATTTCGACATGCCACCGCGAGATGCAGGAGCAGATTGTTGTTGAGGAGCTGGATTAGGGTTTGCGTTGTTGCCCAAAGTGTTCATAATTTCTAAGTTTTAAAAAGTTATTAATTTGATTATTTCTATTCGTTATAATTCTATAATGCAAAGATAATGATTTTGAGGAAATACTTGCAACTTTCGTGCCACAAATCAATATCTGTTACCGTTCTGATAGTCGCGATATTTGTTGCCGCTATAGGTGTTGCGCCCGAAAGCGTTGCTTCCGAATTCGTCTTCCTCCTCGTCGTCGTTCTTCGTCTCTTGTCGTTCAAGTGAGTCTCTGCGACGCTCTGGCTTGTTCTTTCTAATCTTCTCAGGCTTCTGCTGGTTGAGCGGAGTGGAATAGATGTCCCAAGTTTCCTCACGACCCCAACTCTTGCGCACACGCAGTTTTTCGCCGAACGGATAGTAGTACACTTCCTCTGGCTGACGGTGGTCGGTGTAGTAGCCTGGATCCCAGCGGTCGTTGCCGTTGGTGTCGATAACC